>NZ_RZOI01001100.1:0-1345 GCF_004022645.1 Mesorhizobium sp. M4A.F.Ca.ET.020.02.1.1
GCACATTGGTTTCGCCGAGCATCGACGGCGTCTCGCGCACCGCCACCGCGCCCGGGCCGAAGCGCTCGAGGCCGAGGCCGAATCTGGCCAGCGTCTCGGAATGCATGGCCAGCCGCTCGGCGTCTTCTTCGGCCAAGTCGACGATCTCCGGCAGCAAAAGCATCTGCGAGGGCACCGCACGCGAGTGCAGCGCGTTCTTCAGGGCCTCGTAGACCAGCCGCTCATGCGCGGCGTGCTGGTCGACGATGACCAGCGAATCCCTGGTCTGGGCGACGATATAGTTCTCGTGTACCTGCGCCCGCGCCGCGCCCAGCGCCGTGCCGAGCAACGTCACGGCCGGCTCGTCCTGGCTGGCGCGCGCGTCGGCGCTGTGAAGCGGCCCGGTCTCGAACGCAGCCTGGTCGTTTTCGCCGAAGCCGGCCCTTTGCTGCTGGGCGTCGCCATATCCCATGTCGAGCGGCCGCTGCGGCGAATGCTCGAAGCCGGCGAAACCCGACGCGCGGTAGGCCGCTTCGTAGCTGCGGTGACCGTTGGCCGGGCCCGGATGCGCGTAGGGCGCGCTGCCGGGCCGGAACGCCGCCATCATGCCGGCGGCTCCCGTCGTCGCGGCGCGGATGCCGGCTCCGGCCAGCGCCTCGCGGATGGCGCCAACGATCAGCCCACGCACCAGGCCCGGATCGCGAAAACGCACATCGGCCTTGGCCGGATGGACATTGACGTCCACGGTCGCCGGATCGAGCGAAAGGAACAGCACGGTCACCGCATGGCGGTCGCGCGGCAGAACATCGGCGAAGGCGCCGCGGATTGCGCCGGCGATCAGCTTGTCGCGCACCGGCCGGCCGTTGACATAGGCATATTGCTGCAGCGCGTTCGCCCGCGTGAAGGATGGAATCGAGACGTGGCCGGCAAGATGCACGCCATCGCGCGTGGCATCGATGGGGATGGCATTGTCGGGAAAGTCGGCGCCCATCACTTGCGCCACGCGTTGCAGCCGGCCCTCCGGATCGTCGCCGGTCGCGGGCAATTCCAGCGTCGAGCGGTCGGTGCCGGCAAGCGTGAAGCGCACGCCGGGGAAGGCGATGGCGATGCGCTTCACCACATCACTGGTCGCCGAGCTTTCGGCCCGCTCGCCCTTCATGAATTTGAGCCGTGCGGGCGTGGCGAAGAACAGGTCGCGCACCTCGACCGTGGTGCCGCGGTTGGCCGCCGCCGGCTTCACCGCCGAGACGCGACCGCCATCGATGCCGATCTCTGCGGCGCTGTCGCCTGCGGCCGTGCGCGAGCGGATCGACAGCCGCGCCACCGAGCCGATCGAGTGCAGCGCCTCGCCGCGGAAGCCGAGTGA
>NZ_RZOI01001101.1:0-1345 GCF_004022645.1 Mesorhizobium sp. M4A.F.Ca.ET.020.02.1.1
GATCTCCATCGTCCTTTCGGGGGCGCTGGCCTGGCTGACCGAGCGCAGGGACCGGCCCGGCGCCCGCCTGTGGGCCTGGCTGTCGGTGGCGCCGCTCGCCATTCCGGCCTTCGTACATTCCTATGCCTGGATCAGCCTGGTGCCGGGACTGCACGGCCTGTGGGCCGGCGTTCTCGTCTCCGTCATCGCCTATTTTCCATTCCTCTATCTGCCCATCTCCGCAGCGCTGCGCCGGCTCGACCCCGCACTGGAGGACGCGGCCGCCGCCCTCGGGCTCGGTCCGTGGCGGGTCTTCGCGCGCGTCGTGCTGCCGCAGCTCAGATTGGCCATTTGCGGCGGTTCGTTGCTGGTCGGCCTGCATCTGTTGGCCGAATACGGCCTCTATGTCTTCATCCGGTTCGACACCTTCACCACGGCGATCGTCGACCAGTTCCAGTCGACCTTCAACGGGCCGGCCGCCAACATGCTCGCCGCCGTGCTGGTGACATGCTGCTTCGTGCTGCTCGCCCTGGAGGTGCTGGTGCGCGGCGAGGAGCGCTATGCCCGCGTCGGCTCTGGGGCGGCCCGCCAGCAGCGGCGCGCCAGCCTCGGCCGCGCCACGCTGCCTTGCCTGGCGCTGCCGGCCATCGCCTCGCTGCTTTCGCTGGGCGTGCCCTTCATCACCATCGGCCGCTGGCTCGTGGCCGGCGGCGCCGAGGTCTGGCGCCTCGACGAAATCAGCCTGGCACTCGGCCAGACGCTGTTCCTGGCGATGGCCGGCGCGCTGCTCGCCACCATCGCCGCCATGCCGATGGCCTGGATTTCGATCCGCGCGCCAGGGCCGCTGCAGCGCCTGCTCGAGGGCTGCAATTATATCGTCGGCTCGCTGCCCGGCGTCGTCATCGCGTTGGCGCTGGTTACCATAACCGTGCGCGTCGCCATGCCGCTCTACCAGACGCTCTTCACCATCCTCTTCGCCTACGCGCTGATGTTCCTGCCGCGCGCTTTGGTCAGCCTCAGGGCTTCGATCGCGCAGGCGCCGGTCGAGCTCGAACGCGCCGCCTCGAGCCTCGGCAGGGCGCCGCTCAAGGCACTGTGGTCGACGACCATCCGGCTTTCAGCGCCGGGTGCCGCCGCCGGCATGGCGCTTGTGGCGCTCGGCATCATGAACGAACTCACCGCCACCCAGATGCTGGCGCCGAACGGCACCCGCACGCTGGCCATGGCCTTCTGGTCCTACAGCGGCGAGATCGATTATGCCTCGGCCGCCCCCTATGCCTTCATCATGGTGGCGATGTCGCTGCCGCTGACCTGGCTGCTCTATGTCCAGTCGAAGAGGATGGCCGGACGATGAGCTTCCTGGAAC
>NZ_RZOI01001102.1:0-1343 GCF_004022645.1 Mesorhizobium sp. M4A.F.Ca.ET.020.02.1.1
CTACAGTGTTGCCGGCGGCGAGCGCCGGCCCCAGCTTCCACGACGCAATCATCGTTGGCGCATTCCAAGGCGTGATCGCGCCGACCACGCCAATCGGCTGTCGCAACGTGTAGGAATGGCGTTGGCGCCCATCGAACTCCGGCAGGTCGAAGGTGCTGCCACCGATCTTGTCGGCCCAGCCGGCGAAATGGCGGAAGGTCTCGGCCGCCAGCGGAATCTCGAACATGAACGGTTCGAAATAGGGACGCCCAATGTCGATTGCCTCGAGATAGGCGAGGTTCTCGCGATTGGCCTCGACGAGGTCGGCCAGCCGCCACAACAGCCTGCCACGATCCGATCCTGATAGCCGCGACCACTCACCGGTCTCGAATTGCGCGCGCGCGGCAGCCACGGCGGCGGACACGTCATCCGCAGTCGCCATGCTCAATGTGCTGAGCGGTTGGCCGGTGCTCGGATTGATGACGGTTTGAACCCCGCGATCCGCCGCCGCACGCCACCGTCCGCCGACATAAAGCTCGGCACGTGGCAGCCGCTTTGCCGTTTCACCAAGTCCGCTCATGCGATCTCTCCCAGCACCGGCAGGTTTCAATAATTGGTTTCGTTGACCAGCACGCCGGTGGCGCCGACGATCACCTGGCTGATGAGGCGTTTGTCCGCATCCCAACCGACTAGCCGGCCGGCCGATTTCGGTGCTGCGTTGAGATCGATCACGAGGGCGCCGTTGAAAGGCGTGGCCCGGTCGGACCAGGTGAACAGATAAAGTTTCTCGGCGATCTTGCGGACGGAGGTCGGTTCCACCGCGCCCATTCCGGCTTCCGGCCCGATGATGCCGTGCCAGACATAGAGTTCCGGCTCGATATAGATATGCTCGAAGAAGTGGGTCGGGCCGTAAGTCCAGTGGATGCGCTTGCCGACCAGCTCCTTTGTCGGCTCGAAACGCTCGCCGATCTCGCTTCCGATGCCGGCCTCGATGATGACGCTGCGTTCGGCCACCGTCGAGGTACCAGCCATCATGACCGAGTGGACGATCACCGCGCGTTTGCCGGCAAGATCGAAAACCACCATGTCGTTGGAATTGCTCTCGGGATGGTTGATCGTCGCCGCCAGCAACCCTTGCCGCACTTCGATCGCTTCGTAGCTCGCTTCGCCGACCGGATAGGCAACGTTGGCGGCCGGCTCGGATGTCCAGCGCACGGTCTTGTCCTCGAAGCTCATCGACAGTGGCGGCCGGTCGGCGAAATAAAGCACCTGCGTCGTTCCGACCAGCGACAGCGTCGCGTCGAGCCGCAGTGCGTCATGACCAGGAAACAGCTTCTCGGGGGTGACGGTGTCGAGGCGCTTGT
>NZ_RZOI01001103.1:0-1338 GCF_004022645.1 Mesorhizobium sp. M4A.F.Ca.ET.020.02.1.1
GTCCTAGAGGGTCAGCTGCTTGCCGGCGACATTCCAGGACTTGATGCCGTCGATCGGCGCCGGACCTCACCGCGGCCAGCGTCGCCGGTGTGTGGAACGCCAGCGTTTCCGGCCAGAGCTGCAAGGTGGCAACGCCGCAGACCAAGTTCGGCGCCCCTGCGGGTGCGCTTCCATCCGGCGGCAGCGAGGCGACCTGGCCGTTCGCCGGCGCGGTCGGGAACTGCGAGGCGTCGGCGGTGCCGGGAGCTGCCGGCGGCGGCAGCTGGTTTCCGGTCACCGTGCCGGCGGGCGCGGGCGTCAGCGGCGCCGGCTGCTGGTCATCCATCGACGAGAATCGCGACGTCGAGCAACCGCTTGCAATCAGTGCGGCCAGCGATACGGCCACCAGACCGGTCTTCGAAAAAGTCATTCCTACCTCCGTCGGACCCGGCTGGGGGGACGCCGTCCGCGCAATCTCTCCCTCCACCAAGATGGAGAAGGTGGCAGAATTTCAACCCGATATGGTTAAAATAGGGTTTTCGGGGCAATTGTTGCAATTTTGTCGCAACAGGCGTGTGACCCTCGAAGGTCCAATTATGGCGCGCCTCGATGAAGCCCGTTGTCGTCGGCAATATCCGGCGCGGCCCTATGCGGAAAGCCCCGCGCTCGGCACGAAGACATAGCCGTCCGGACCGACGACATAGCATTCGCGCAGGCCATGCGGCTTGTCGATCGTGCCGGCGAGCACGATGTGGCCGAGATCGCGCGCCCGCGCCTCGATCGCATCCGGATCGGCACCATAGAGGCGCAGCTCGATGCCCGTCCCGCGCGTCTCGGCGCCGGCGATGACGCCGCTCATCTCATTGTCGAGATAGGAATGGTCGGCATGCAGCATGAATATCGAGCCCAAGAGTTCGATCGCCGCGAAATCCTCGTCGACATAGATGATGCGGGCGCCAAGCACGTCGCGGCAGAAGGCCTCCATCGCCGCCATGTCGGTGACCAGCAGGTTGACGCCGATGCCGCGCGGCAGCGAGCGGCCGAAATCCTCGGCCTTCATCCACGGTGTCTTGGTCCGCTTCATTGCCATCGTGCTGCCCTCGGAAATTACGGGGATGTCGCTGGAACGGTCTCAGCGCGGTTCGAACTGGTAGAGCGGTTGCGCGAGCGCCACCGGGGGCCGCAGCAAGTCGGCGCAGCGGCGGTCCAGGTCGAGGGCCAACTGATGGGCTCGCAGCGCCGCCGTCTTCCAGGCGCCGGCTGTTTTCAGCAGGGCAAGCGCATCCGACGGGCGGTTGGCCGCAATCATGAGGTCGGCGGCGACGATGCGATCTTCCGGCGCGATGGTTTCGCCAGCCT
>NZ_RZOI01001104.1:0-1335 GCF_004022645.1 Mesorhizobium sp. M4A.F.Ca.ET.020.02.1.1
TGCTGCTCGTCGCCCGCGGCGACGAAGATCTGCGCGTCGCCGTGCCTTTCGCCGCAGGCTGAGGCCTGGCGCCGGCGACAGGCCAGACACAAGGCCCGCCGCCGGCATTTTTTCTGTTGCCCGCCGGGCCATCTTCGAGAACATTGCGCTGGGCCGGCAAACGGCCCCACGCAAAGGGATGTGCTGATGGTCACCCGTGGTTTCGTTTCCGGACGGCGTCCCCCCACGGACCATGACACGCGCATCCCGCCGGGCCAGTATCTCGAGCAGGGCTTCCCGGTGCTGTCGGCCGGGCCGACGCCGCATGTGCGCACCGAGGACTGGTCGTTCACCCTCAAGCACGGCCCTCGCCCGATCAAGAAATGGAACTGGGCCGAGTTCAGCGCGCTGCCGCTGACCAGGATGACGCGCGACATCCATTGCGTGACCGCCTGGACCAAGTTCGACACCGCCTGGCAAGGCGTGCTGGTCGACGACATCCTCGCCGATGCCGGCATCGCGCCGCCGACCGCCTACACGCTGGCGCTCTCGTTCGACGGCTACACCACCAATGTGCCGGCCAAGGATCTGCTCGACGGCAAGGCGATGGTGGCGCTGCTCTACGAGGGCAAGCCGATCACGCCGGACCATGGCGGACCGGCGCGGCTTCTTGTGCCGCATCTCTATTTCTGGAAGTCGGCGAAATGGCTGAACGGGCTGCAGTTCACCGAGCGCGACGAGCCGGGCTTCTGGGAATTGCGCGGCTACCATATCTATGGCGACCCGTGGCGCGAACAGCGCTATTCGGGCGATCCATGAGCGAGGCCTCGGCCGCGCAATCGCCCTGGCAGACGGCGAGGATCGTGCGCATCGAGAAACGCACGCCGCGTGTCACGAGCTTCTTCTTCAAGCTGTCGCGGCCTTTCCTCCACCTGGCCGGACAGCATGTCGACGTCAGGCTGACGGCGCCGGACGGCTATCAGGCGCGCCGCTCCTACTCCATTGCCTCGGCGCCGGAGAGCGCCGGCACGGTCGAGCTGGCGATCGAGAGGCTCGAGGATGGCGAGGTGTCGCCCTTCTTCCACGAGGTTGCGGCGGTCGGCGACGAGATCGAATTGCGCGGGCCGCTCGGCGGCCATTTCATCTGGTCGGCCGGTGATGGCGGGCCGATCCTGCTGGTGGGCGGCGGCTCAGGCGTGGTGCCGCTGATGGCGATGGTGCGTCACCGCAGCGTGCGGAAATCGGCCGCGCCGGTCGCTCTGGTGTTTTCGGCGCGGGTCTGGGACGAGGTGATCTTCCGCGACGAGTTGATCGGCCTCGACGACCGGCGCGGCCGATTTCCGCACGCTGCGGTGA
>NZ_RZOI01001105.1:0-1324 GCF_004022645.1 Mesorhizobium sp. M4A.F.Ca.ET.020.02.1.1
ATTGCCGCTACGCCCAGCCCGCCCATCACCCAGAAGGTGGCGCGCCAGCCCCAGAGATTGCCGATCGCGGTTCCGGCCGGCACGCCGATGACGTTGGAAACGGTGAGGCCGGACAGGATGACCGCCACCGCCATGCCGCGCTTGTCTTCCGGCACGAGGCCGACGGCAACCACCATGGCGACGCCGAAATAGGCGCCGTGCGCCACAGCCACCGCAATGCGCAAAAGCAGCATCGAGGTGAAATCTGGCGCCAGCGCGCAAGCCGCCTGGCCGATGGTGAAAGCTACTGCCAGGCCAATGAGCAGAGCCTTGCGCGAGATCCCTTTGGTGGCGAGCGCCAGCAGCGGACCGCCTATGGCGATGCCGCAGGCATAGCCGGAGACGAGGTAGCCGGCGCTGGGAATGGAGACACCAAGGCCATCGGCGACCTGCGGCAGCACGCCGGCAATGACGAACTCCGTGGTGCCGAAGGCAAAGGCGGCGATGAACAGGGCAATGAGAGGCAGCATAGCGCGGCAAGCGATCCCGGATGAGCAGGCCTCAAACCACGGATAAGCGCCGCCGGCAATGCAGAAAATGTCGATGCCGCTTTAGCTTTTCTTGAGTGGGCCAATCCAGTCGGTCAGCTGCCGATGGGGCCAGGAAGGCCGTCTTCCTGCCGTAAGGGATTTTCAGCCATGCCCGTTCATGGAGATAGTAGAGCAATGACTTGGTGACGACCTCGGTGGCGCCGATGGCGGCGGCCAGCTTGACGCTGCCCGTTACCACCAGTGAAATGATCATCGTGTCGATGGTGCCGGTGGCGCGCCAGGAAAGCGCCTTGGCGAAGCTGCGTGAATGGGTGTCCATCGCCGATCATCCTCCCAGTAGACCTCACACGATCCTTAGCCGAACGACGAGAGGATGAGCAAAGGCAAATTCTCGTGGGACCGAGGTGATGTCGCCGCACCCGGTATGGCCCAGCCCCTAGCTGGCCTTCAACCTCGAACCGCCGAGCAGACCGCGCTCCTCCAGCACCGGATAGGCCATGGAGGCGAGCAGCGAGTTGATCTGCTTCAGGTCGCGGATGGTGTCGAGATGGATGGAGCTGGTCTCGACGCTCTTGGCGGTGCCGTCGCGCAGCCGCACGAAATGGCTGGCGCTGGTTTCCTTCTCGCGGTCGCGCAGCCGGTCCTTTTCCAGCACCAGCTGGCGGGCGGCCTCGGGGTCGCGCGAGACCAGTACGTTGAAGGCAAGGCGCGCATTGGCGAGCACCGAGGCATGGAAGGCGCTGAGCTCGCGCCAGCCTTCGGGCGTGAACTCCAGCCCGCGTTCTAGCTTCTTC
>NZ_RZOI01001106.1:0-1319 GCF_004022645.1 Mesorhizobium sp. M4A.F.Ca.ET.020.02.1.1
ATGCGCTGGAGCGGCCGATCGTCGGCATTGTCGACACCGCGAGCGACTACAATCCCTGCCACGGCAACGCGCCGCAACTGATCGAGGCGGTCAAGCGCGGCGTCATGCTCTCGGGCGCGCTGCCGATGGTGTTCCCGACCATCTCCATCCACGAATCCTTCGCCCATCCGACCTCGATGGTGCTGCGCAATCTGATGGCGATGGACACCGAGGAGATGATCCGCGCGCAGCCGATGGACGCGGTGGTCGTCATCGGCGGCTGCGACAAGACCTTGCCGGCGCAGATCATGGGCGCGATCAGCGCCGACCTGCCGACGGTCGTGGTGCCGGTCGGCTCGATGGTCGTCGGCCACCACAAGGGCGAGACGCTGGGCGCCTGCACCGACTGCCGGCGCCTGTGGTCGAGCCACCGCGCCGGCGACATCGATGCCGTCGAGATCGACCTCGTCAACGGCAGGCTGGCGCCTTCGGTCGGCACCTGCATGGTCATGGGCACCGCCAGCACCATGGCGATCATTGCCGAGGTGATGGGTTTCTCGCTGCCGTTCGCCGCGTCCATCCCGGCGCCCCATGCCGAGCGGGTCCGCTCGGCGGAAGCCTCGGGCCGCGTCGCCGCCGCGCTTGCCGTCCCCGGCGCGCCGCTGCCCGGCGCCATCGTCACGCCGGCATCGATCCGCAACGCCATGGTCGTCATGCAGTCGATCGGCGGCTCGACCAACGGCATCATCCATCTCGCCGCGATCGCCGGCCGGGCCGGGCATCCGGTCGATCTCGCCGAGTTCGACAGGATCGGCCGCGAGGTGCCGGTGCTGGTCGACCTGAAGCCGTCGGGCGAACACTATATGGAACATTTCCACCAGGCCGGCGGCGTGCCGAGGCTGCTGGCCGAACTCTCCGGTGTCCTCGACCTGACGACGCCGGTGGTCGACGGCGGCACGCTCGGCGACCGCGTCATGAAGCCCGAGGACATGCATGCGCAGGACGTCATCCGGCCGCTCGGCCGGCCGGTGACGGGGCAGGGCGCCATGGCCGTGCTGTCGGGCAATCTCTGTCCGCGCGGTGCGGTGATCAAGCATTCCGCAGCCTCGCCGGCGCTGATGCGGCACACCGGGCGTGCCGTCGTCTTCGAATCCGTCGCCGACCTTGCCATGCGCATCGACGATCCGGCGCTCGACGTCAGCGCCGAGGACGTGCTGGTGCTGCGCAATGCCGGGCCGCGCGGCGCGCCCGGCATGCCGGAAGCCGGCTATATCCCGATCCCGAAGAAGCTGGCCGCGCTCGGCGTCAAGGACATGGTGCGCCTGTCGGACGCCAGGATG
>NZ_RZOI01001107.1:0-1317 GCF_004022645.1 Mesorhizobium sp. M4A.F.Ca.ET.020.02.1.1
TGCCGACAGTGTCGAACTCGTCGCGATCCTCGTCCGCGTCGTCATCGAAATCGTCGCGATTCTGCTGGACGTTCTGGATCGGCATCTGCGCCTGCGCGGCGGCAATGATGCGATTGTAGTGTTCGGCGTGCTGAAGATAGTTTTCCGCCATCACCCGGTCGCCGGAGCTTTGCGCGTCACGGGCGAGTGCGGCGTATTTTTCGGCGATCTGCTGAGCCGATCCGCGGATCTTCACATCCGGGCCGTTGCTCTCGTAGTTGCGCGTCAGGGGATTGGGGCCCTTGCGGTTGTTGTTGTTGCCACCGCCGCCGCCATTGTTATTGCGACCGCGCATGCGCCTGTTCTGCTGTTGTGGCCTCATTCGACTCTCTTCAGTGTGAAATTTTTGAAAACTCTTCGCGAACGGAGGCGCTCATGCAGCCAGCCGTTTCGTTTCTTCACCGGCGTTCGCCCGCATCAATTGCGTTGGCGCCACGTGCCATCCTGTTCCGGTTACATCACTTGCCGGACGATTCCCGCACGAAGCATTGGCGTCGATCGCGCAAGAAGGCAGCTATTTCCAAGGAAAACCGAATCGCTAAGAGCACTGCCTGCTTCGTCTCATCCGGCTACTTTGACCCTAGCTGCATTCCCGGGCATTGCCAAGCCCTTTTTCGCACTGCATCAGGGCTTTGCGCGTTCGAACACCAGAGCCCTGTCGTTACCGCCGAGGTCGCGAAACTTATCGGCCAACCGATAGCCGGCTGCCGTGAAGATGTCCGCCACTTCGATTCGCTGCGTGTGGCCGATCTCGACCACGACCAAGCCTTCGGTTTCCAGAAAGCCCGCCGCCTCAGCGGCTATGATCCTGTAGGGGTCCAGACCGTCCGCGCCGCCGTCAAGCGCCAGATGCGGATCGAAACCGCGGACCTCGTCCTGCAGATTTCCTATGTCTTGCCGAGGTATATAGGGAGGGTTTGCGGCAATTACATGGTAGCTGCCGGAAACTTTTGCAAACCAGTTGGATTCAAGCGTTTCGAACCGGTCGGCGAGCCCCAGGTCACGGGCATTGCGCATGGCTGTGGCCAGCGCACCCGCGGCTATGTCGACACCGGTCGCGACAGCGCCGGGAACGGCGCTAAGCAGCGCCAGCGCGATGGCGCCACTACCGGTGCCGAGATCGAGGATACGGCATTCGCCTTGCCGCTCCGCCGTTGCCTTGGCGAAGGGCAGGATCGCCTCGACCAACGTCTCGGTGTCGGGGCGCGGCTCCAGCGTCTCCGGCGAGAGCCATAGCCTCAGTCCGTAGAACTCGCGAAACCCGAGGATTCGGTGCAC
>NZ_RZOI01001108.1:0-1315 GCF_004022645.1 Mesorhizobium sp. M4A.F.Ca.ET.020.02.1.1
GTTCTGGTCACGGCCTTCTCGCGAGGCGTCGGCGGCTTCATCGGCAAGCTCGCGGAATTGCCACCCGCGCTTGCCCTTGGCCGCATCAGCTACGGCGTCTATCTCTACCACCCGATCCTGCTGGCCTATGCCGTCAAGGCGCAGCCCTGGATTCCGCTCAACGTCTCCGAACAGGGGCCGGGCCGTTTCCTGGTCGCGGGCGCGGCCACCATCATTGTCGCCGCAGTTTCCTGGACGGTTTTCGAAAAACCGCTCAACGGCTTCAAGCGTCACTTTCCCTACGTCGCGCGCCGCGCTCACCCGCGCAGCGCGGGCGACACTGGCCGGTTGACCTTTCCCGGCGTGTCGCCCGATCATCGCGCGGCAGGGCTCGACCTGTCGCGCACGGAGGCACGCCGATGACCGCCGCGCCGCTCGTTTCCGTGCTTTTGCCCGTCTACAATGCCGGGCCCTATATCGCCGCCGCGATCGGCTCGATCCTGCGCCAGGACTACGATCGCCTCGAGGTGATCGCGATCGATGACGGGTCGAGCGACAACTCGCTGGAAATCCTCGAGCGCCACCGCAAGGCCGACAGCCGCGTCAGGCTCTTCTCGCGCGAAAACCGCGGCCTCGTCGCCACGCTGAATGAAGGGCTGCAGCTCGCCCGGGGCGAACTGGTCGCCCGTATGGACGCCGACGACTTCGCCTATCCGTGGCGCCTGTCGCGCCAGGTGGCACTGTTTGCCGAACGGCCGGAGCTCGGCTTCTGCGGCGCCGGCATAGACATGCTGCAGCACGGCCGCATCAAGAGCGGCTCGCTCGATCCGGTGTTCAAGGTCGGCCGCATCCCGATCCTGTCGCAGTTCTTCACCATCTTCATGCACCCCACCGTGGTCTACAATCGCCAGGTCATCGGCGACGACAGCCTGCACTACGATCCGCAATACAGGCATGCCGAGGATTTCGACCTCTTCCGGCGCCTCGCCGCCCGCTACCCGGCGGCGATGATGCCGGAGAACCTGCTTGTCTACCGCATCCATCCGGGCAGCGTGACCAGCCGGCATTGCGAGGAGATGCGCCGCACGCATCTCAGGATCGTGGCCGAGAATCTCGAGGGCGAGGGCCTGGCGCAGGCGACGCAGGACCTGCGCGCCATCGGCGAGAACGTTTCGTTCGACACGGTCGCCCGCGCGGCCCAATTCATCGTTGCGCTGGAGGAGCGGATCGCCTCACTGCCCGACGAGACACGGCCAAGCTTCGCCGCCGGCGCGCTCAACCTTTTCTATTTCCTCTACCAGCTCGTCGGCGACGAGAAGAGGCCGCCGCTGACGCG
>NZ_RZOI01001109.1:0-1310 GCF_004022645.1 Mesorhizobium sp. M4A.F.Ca.ET.020.02.1.1
GTTCCCCGCCGATGCGAACATGGCAGCTCCGGGCATGGCGACGCCGGGCGAGCCCTTGCCGCTGCCTGCCCAGCCCGCCGCCTTCGCCGGATCGACGCCGCTTGCCGCTCAGCCCGCCGTGATGGCCGGCACCTCGCCGCTCAGCCCGGGATCGGTCAAGCCGATGCCCGCCTACGCAACGGCCGCGATGGCGATGCCCGTAACCGGCCAGGCGGTGAAGGCGGCAACGATGCCGGGCGTCCAGCAGGTCGCCTATTTCGTGCCGCAGAACCCGGCGCTGCTTGCCCCGCCGGGCGAGCCGCAGCCGCACGCCACCGGGCCGCGCGCCGAGATCGAGCGGCTGATCGAGAAATACTCCGCGCTCTACGAGGTGCCCATCGATCTCGTGCGCCATGTCGTCAACCGCGAGAGCACCTTCAACCCGAAAGCCTACAATCACGGCCATTGGGGTCTGATGCAGATCAAGCACGCGACGGCGCGCGGCATGGGTTATGACGGGCCGGCGAGCGGTCTGTTCGACGCCGAGACCAATCTCAAATATGCGGTCAAGTATCTGCGCGGCGCCTGGCTGGTGTCGGGGGGCGATGAAAAGCGCGCCGACCGGCTCTACCAGAGCGGCTATTATTACGATGCCAAGCGCAAGGGCCTGCTGGAAGCGACCGGCCTCGGCGTTGACCGCGCGCGCCGCCGCCTGCAGCCCGACGCCTGAGCGCGATGCCGCGCCCGCCGGCACCTGACGACATCCGGCTGCGCAAGACCCTCGACGACGATCTGCCGCCGCCGCACTGGCCGGAGGGCTTTGTCATGCGCGGCTTCGAGCCCGCCGACGCGCGGCCCCTGCATGCGCTGCTCTCCGAAGTGTTCGACGACGGCACGGACGGGCCGTTCGACGAGTGGTGGCCGCGCATTTCCGGCGACGCCGGATTCGACCCCGCGCTGTGCTTCCTGGTCATCGATGCCAAGGGCCGGCTGGCGGGGGCGGCACTGTGCTGGGCGACAGCCTTCGTCAAGGACCTCGCCGTCCATCCGCAAGCGCGCGGCCATGGCATCGGCGAGGCGCTGATGCGGCAGGCCTTCATCGCTTTCCGCGACCGGGGTGCCGCTCATGTCGATCTCAAGACCAACACAGTGGAGAACGCCACTGCTGTCCGGCTCTGTGAGCGGCTGGGCATGATGCCGGTCGACTGGGAAGGATAAGCGGCCGGCTCCCGGTGTTAGGGTGGCATTTGTCACATCGACGCTTTGCGGCGTGAAAGCAGGACTGCTTTGTGAACGGCTTCACATTAGCCGCTGCTTGCAAATGCTAACCC
>NZ_RZOI01000110.1:0-11819 GCF_004022645.1 Mesorhizobium sp. M4A.F.Ca.ET.020.02.1.1
GGCCGGGCCGACGCCCGCGCCGAGCAGCGCGCCGCCGGCCGCGCCGATGACCGTGCTCTTGGTGTTGCCGCCGATCGCCTGGCCGACCAGCGCGCCGCCGGCGCCGCCGACCAGCGCGCCGGTGGTGGCCCGCTGCTGGCTTTCGGTCTGCGTCTCGCAGCCGGCAAGGGCCGCGGTTATGAGCACGGCCAGAATAGCCTTCTTGATGATCATCTCTAGAACTCCTCTGAAGCGCCCCAGAGACTGAAATTGGGGGCGAATGGTTGCCAGTTGCTGGCGCATTGCGGCGGAACGTAGGCGGTGTTCCTCACGAAGTAAGACATGGTTTCTCGGCTCTTGAGGATCGTGGTCGCCAAACCGCAAACGCCCTGCGCGAACAGCACGATAACGTTTCGACTTGATTCAGGTTGCGAAAGCGCAAGGCCGCCTCGGTCCGCATCGCCATTTTCGCAGCGGCAGTCAGAAAGCCGGAGCGACTGCAACCATGACGTTCCGCATATTGGTTGATCTGGTGGAGGACATCCTCCGGCATGGTGACGTTGACCCGCACGTCTGGAAAGTCCGGGAAGGATACGCCGAAGTCGCTGTCCGCTTCCTTGTGGATCAGTCCGATGTAGTGCCGCAAATCCTCCGCGCCTGAGTCGATGCTCCTCGAAAGAAGTGAGGAATTCGACATAAAATGGACCGTTATTCCTAACCAAGCCGCATGTCGCCAATTGCTAGACTGAAGTATCGGTACGACGGCGCGAGGCGATGAACAAGGGTGCAGCGACTGGCGGCCCTCCTTCGGGGAGGCGACGTATTCGCGCGGCGCAATATCTGCGTATGTCAACCGACCGGCAAACTTACTCCATTGAAAATCAGAGGGATGCTATCGAGGTCTATGCCGACCTCATGGGTTACGACATTGTCGCCACCTATGAGGACGCCGGCAGAAGCGGCCTGAACATTGAAAGACGGCCGGGGCTGCGCCGGCTGTTGGAGGATGTTGAAAACGGGCAAGCGGATTTCGAAACGGTCGTCGTGTACGATGTCAGCCGCTGGGGGCGCTTTCAGAACATAGATGAAAGCGCTTCGTATGAATACCGATGCCAAATGGCCGGCGTGCGGATCGAGTACTGCGCCGAGCAGTTTGCGAATGACGGCAGCGTCGGATCCGATGTGCTGAAAGCCATCAAACGCAGCATGGCCGCCGAGCTGAGCCGGATGCTCTCGCAGAAGACCTTCATCGGTCAAACCCGAGCGGTCAAGATGGGCTTTCGCGGCGGCGGTTACGCTGGCTATGGTTTGCGGCGCCTGCTCGTCGATGCTGCAGGAAAGCCGAAAGCAGTCCTCAAGCGCAATGAATGGAAGGCCCTGGCGTCCGACCGTGTCATCCTTGTGCCCGGACCCGAAGCGGAAATCGCGACGGTGCGCTGGATCTTCAAGCAGTTTGTGAAGGGCAGGCTTGAAGTCCAAATCGCGAGAGATTTGAACGAGCGCGGCATCGTCACGGACCTGGACCGGCTGTGGACGACCGCGTCCGTGCGCTCGATCCTGACCAATGAGAAGTACATCGGCAACAATGTCTGGAACCGGACGTCCGAAAGGCTGCATACCAGAAGGGTGAAGAATCCACCCAGTGCATGGATTCGTGCGGACAACGTGTCGGTGCCGCTGATAAGCCAAAAGCTTTTCGAGCGTGCCCGAGCCGTTGCAAAGACGCGTGCACCCGTATCAGCAACGTTCAGTTGCTAGCCGACCTTTCCAAGCTTCTAAATGAACGAGGATCGCTCTCGGGCTCAATTATCAACGCGACGCCCGGCCTTTCGACGAAAAGCATGTACATCCATCGCTTCGGAACGCTGCAGGCGGCTTACGACCTGGTTGGATATGAGGCGTCGGCGAACTACCGCTACTTCAACGTCATAACCCAGCTTCATCGGCGACGGCTTGAAATCATTCAGGATCTTGTGGCGGCAATCGGCCACGCCGGAGGCGTGGCCGATTACGACTCCAATGCCAAGCTTGTGAGGGTCAATGAGGAATTCACTATCGCCATGTGGATCGCCCGCTGCCGGCCCTCGCCTTACGGATACTCTCACTGGCCATTCCGCAAGCGCCGGCTGTTGGGGGGTGACGTTTCGGTGCTGATCCGGGTGCTGCCCGATAATGCAACGGTTCGCGATTATTTCATTGCGCCGGCCTGGGAAGCCGAGCAGGCACCGCCCATGCTTTCCCCAAACAACGGCGTGCGCCTTGACGCCTTCCTATTCCCGTCTCTGGCGCCGTTGGTCGAATTGGCAAAACGGGCACCCATCGGAAGAGCAGCATGACGCAAGCTGAAGCCTCTCCCATCTTGAAGAGCAGCCGACATGCAATTCATCTAACGGGCGATTTGCGCGAGCCGGCCAGGACGCTGAAGAAGTACCCGTTTGTTAAGACGTATAGAAAGCTGACCGATCGAATGCGGTGCTTCATTGGCGAGGCGAAAGCGTTGCGGGAGCGGCTAGATATCGTTGTGCAAGCATTCCGCCAGTTGCTGGCCGTTGACATGTTTCGAGACCTGCTGAAGTCGGAAGGTTTCGTGCTGATGCCAGCGACACTGGCGGATAGAATTGTGGGCCTGACTGCCCCCATCGCCGAAGCGAAACCGAACCAAAGCGAAACGACGAGCAAGCAGCTTATCGGAGGAATTTGCCCGGAAGTCCTTGAGCTTTTGCAGGATTGCGTCGTTCCGCCAAAAATGTTCGGCCTGCTGCGCCAGGTCGTGCCAAGCCGGCAGATCGAGATCGCCCAACTCATGGTTGCGCTGGAAAGGGTAAAGCTCAATACCGCAAGGGTTTTCATCGCCCTCACGCCGCAGTCACAGCTTGCGGACCCTTCGACGCCGCGATGGCAGTTCGCTGGCATTGATGCCGTACGGTTGACCGCTATGGAAATTGAGTTTGCCGAGTTGAGCCAGGAGTTCCGAAACGCCGCCGAGCGCTGGGGCTCGTGGAGTCTCGAACTTGTGGCGGCGCGAGGGTATATCAACCGCCTGATGGACAGTCCCAAGGTGGTGCGGTATCTCGCCCCTCGTTTCCCAGAACAATTTGCGGCATTTCAACAGGGATTGGAGACAACTCCCAGATTCCCTGTTTTAGAAAATCCTTAATTGCCCTACGGTAATGTCATCAGGGGGTGGGGACCCGCTGCGGTCTAAACGTGGGTAGCGGCGTTGCCAGGCAGCGCATGCAGGGTTGGGCGAAAATGGGGTTGGCGTTATTTAAGATTGGCGAGTGCCAAGGCTGCGGCGGTACCGGCACGATGTTTGATTGTCCGAGATGGCGAAGCTCGAACGGCCATTGCTGCCCGGCGGGCACGCATCAGCACAAATGTCCTGGAATTACACTGACATGCGCTGAGTGCGACGGCACGGGCGGGGCGAAGAAGCCTGCGGGATATACGGAATCGGACGCCGCCTGACAACATTCGGTGGCAACTTAGCATAGGCCGCCCTTTACTAAGGCGACCACCAAGCAGCACCGAGCAACTAAGCCAATTCCTGGCGGCAGCGGAGCGGCTGCATCTAAGCATCGTCGGCCCGCTGATATCGCCATCGTGCGATCACCGCATGAGACGCTGTTGAAGACGGTGCGAATTGACAGGCGCATGGCCGGCACGCCGCCCGCGGAGTGAGCCGCGGGCCGAACTCCGCCTCGACACATTGTTACTGACCTGGGCGAACCACCTCTCGCATTCCCATGACGAGGTTCGAATCCGTCCCGTTCCAGCTTGGCTGTGCGACGCGGGTCATTTTCGACTAAGTCAGTGGTTGCTGCACCGCCAGATGTCCGTCTTGCTTGCCCGTTTTCCCGCCTTCCATGATAATACTTACCGTGGGAGGAAGCTGCCATGGACGAAGCGGGCGTTGTTGATGCCGTGGTCGTGGGCGCTGGGTGGGCCGGTCTCGGCGTCAGCTATGCGCTGGCGCAGGCCGATATGCGGCACTGCGTCCTGGAGCGCGGGCGCGTCGGCGAAACGTGGCGGACCCAACGTTGGGACTCGTTCCACTTCAATCTTCCCAACATGTACAGCGTGATGCCCGGCGATAGTTACGATGGCGCGGACCCTGAAGGGTTTATGACGCATACAGGGTTTGTGACGCTGCTCGAGGACTATGCGCGGCGGCGCCGACTGCCGGTTCGCACCGGCGCCTCGGTCACAAAACTGGAAGCAAGTAACGGGCTCTTTCGCGTTGTGACGCCGGAGCAGACGTGGCTGGCGAAAAACGTGGTTGTCGCCAGCGGCAGCCTGAACCGCCCGCGTCGGCCGCCTTCGGCCTCCGCGTTGAGGGGCGGGCCAGTGCAGCTTGACGCTTCAGACTACCGTAATGCCGGCGACCTTCCAGCCGGAGCCGTGCTTGTCGTCGGCAGCGCACAGTCAGGTTGCCAGATCGCCGAAGACCTGATCCTGGCGGGCCGGGAGACTTATCTTGCGGCGGGCCATATTGGCCGTCTGCCACGACGCTATCGCGGGCACGACATTGCCGTGTGGTTGGTGAAGACCGGATTGTTTGACGTGCCCCGCAAGGATTTCGTCGATCCGTCCGGCCGCGTTGCCGCTCGGCCCATGCTTGGCGCGTTGCACACGATAAGCCTGCAATCTCTCAGCGCGCAGGGCGTTGTGCTGCTGGGACGATTTGTCGGAGTGGATAGCGGTCGGCTCGTCTTCACCGACGACGTTCTCGAAAACATTCGGTTCGGCGACGAGATTTCCGCGCAGTTCAAAAGCCGTATCGATGAATTTATCAGATGTAATGGTCTCAACGCTCCTGCGCCCGTTGAGGACGAGGCGGAGGCGGTCGCTCCGCGCCTACCCCGGCCCCCCATTCTGTCGCTCGATCTCGTTGAGCGGAACATTTCAGCGATTGTCTGGTGCACGGGCTTCGAGGGCGACTTCAGCTGGATCGATATACCCGGCGCTCTCGACGAGCGACGTCAGCCGGTTCACGAAGATGGCATTGCCCCGGTCCCCGGAATCTATTTTGCCGGACTTGATTTTGCGTCCACACGCCGGTCAGGCACCATTATGGCTGTCGAAGACGAAGCGCGTCGATTTGTCGGCCATATGTTAACTCGGGCTGATCAGCCATAAAATAGTGCACTGTCACCGCAATTCGGTTGAGCGTTTCGTTTGCCGCCCCAGCTGCTACTCGACGATCTTCCAGTACGAGTCCTTGCGGATCACCTTGCCGTCGCGGAACGTGTAGAAGTCGCAACCGCGGACTTCCTTTTTCACGCCTTCGCGGGTGGTGCCGGTGAGGGTCCATTTCGAGATGCCGGTATTGGCCGTCGCGTCCACGAAATGCTCACCATTGCCATAGTGAACGTCGGGCAAGCCTTCGAAGCGTGTGGCCAGCGCATCGCGAACTTTCGCTTTGCCTTCGAAGCGGGAACCCCATGGCTTGTTGCCTCTCGGCATCTCCAGGACGCAGTCGTCGGCAAAGCACGCCATGATGCGATCGAGATCGTGGGCGTTGAAGGCCTCGCATAGCTCCGTCAGCGTCGATCGAATGTCCATTCGCCCGTCTCCTCCGGTCGGATAGCAGATAACGTGCACGTTCGATGATCGAAGTAGGTCACCGGCGGCGATGCCGGTCAAGGTCTCCGAGGCTCCCGCAAAACGCGTCCCCGCTCATGCCCCTCCGCATCATTCCCGCCACTCTGCGCGATCTCTCCTACATCGCCGCCAACCTGCGCCCCGAGGACCGCGCCGAGATCGACTGCCAGCTCGACCATTGGACGCCGGCGCTGCTGGCGCTCACTGCCCTGCAGGGCATTGCCCATGTCGCCGAGCTCGACGGCAATCCGGAGGCCGGCTTCGGCGCCGCCGAGCAGCGCGGCGGGCTGTGGATCGCCTGGAGCTGGGGCACGCGCCGCATGCGGCGCTGCGTGCCTCAGATCACGCGCTTCTTTCATACCGTGCTTGGCCCCCAGGTCGCGGCCAGGGGCGCCTGGCGGGTCGAGGCGAGGGCGCTTGCCGGGAACAATCTTGCCTTGCGCTGGCTGGACAGGCTCGGCGCCACGCAACGCTGCCGCCTGCCGGGCTACGGCAAGAACGGCGAAGATTTCTTCCTCTATGACTGGACAAGGGAAACGTGGAAAAATGTGTCTGTTTCAAAAACCGCCGGAACTGAAGCCGCTGCCGCCGACGCCGACCGCGCAGGACAAGGACGTGCAGGCGCGCGAGGCTGCGCTGCGGGCTGAGCTCGAGCAGCGCCAGGGCACGCTCTCCACGGTCAAGACCGACCTCGCGCCCGGCGATCTCGCCGGTCGTCGCCGCGTGCTGCTCGGAGTCTGACGCCATGACCGCGATGAAGCGAAGCTTTCGCCGGCGCGTGCTGGACTGGTGGTACTGGCGCCGGCATGCGCGGCTGGTGAAGCGGCGGTGACATGGCTGATCTCCCCCGCGAGGGACACAAGGGGGAGATCGGCAGTTCCGGCCTCCGCCTTTCCTCCCGGGTCCCCCAAAACCTCCGCTCATGTTGCACTGCGTTAAATTTGTTGCATTGCGATATCAGCGCACCGGCTCGAAACTCCTCGCGGCGGGGTTTTCTGCACGGGGTTTTGGCGTGTCAGTATCATCCCGGCCACCGGCCTGCCTTGATGAACGATTTGCATTGCTGAAGCTCCCGCTCTCAAGGAGTTCGCATGACCCGATCCCGTGTCGAATGCCTGGACGGGCTTCGGGCGCTTGCCGCGATGTGGGTGCTTGTCGGGCACTGTCTGCTTCTGACCGGCTGGCGTGTTCCGGTCCTGGGCGAACCGGATCTCGGCGTTGATCTCTTCATCATGCTGTCCGGTTTCCTGATGGTGTTCCACTACCAGCTTCGCCAGGACAGGGAGCCTTGGCAAAGTCCGGAGACCTGGCTGAAATTCTGGACACGCCGCTACTTCAGGATAGCGCCGCTGTTCTATGTCATGCTTTTCCTGGCGCTGGCGCTCGGGCCCTATCTCTACGAATCCAGGACGGTCATCGACGACTTCCTGCTGAGATCGCATCAGGCGCCCGAGCGTTACCTCGACAGCGGCCTGAAGAACATCGTCGCCCATCTTCTGTTCCTGTTTGGCCTGTTGCCGAATTTCGCCTACCGCACGCCGCTTCCCGACTGGAGCCTGGGGCTGGAGATGCAGTTTTACGCGGTCTTTCCGGCCGTCATGCTGCTTGTCCGCAGGCTCGACTGGATACGGAGCGCCGTGCTGATCGCGGCGCTCGGCGGCCTCGTCGTGTTTGCGATGGGGCAAATGTCGGTGCATTTTCCGATGCCGTCGTTCCTGGCGCTGAAGATGCAGGTATTCCTGTGCGGGATGCTTTTGGCCGGCGTTCTGCATCAGAGCCGGCCACGGCCCATTCTCTATCTGGCGTTGGCCATGCTGTTGGGGGCGCTGCCCTATGGCGGCGAATATGGGCCGGGAAAGCTGCTGATGCGCGAAGTGCTGGTGATGGGCTTCTTTGCTCTTGTTCTCTATCGGATTCTGCCGGGAATGGCGGGCGTCGTGGCAGCAAGGATAGCCACGACGCTCGGCAACCGGTTCTTTCATCTGATGGGAGAGCTTTCCTTCAGCATCTACCTGATCCATCTGTTGGTTCTCCAACCGGTCGCGGCTTTCGTCATCACGCAATATGGCCACGATCTGGTGGCGCCGCTTCGCTTCGCGATCGTCCTTCTCATTGTCCTGCCAACGGTTAGCCTGCTGTCTTGGATCACCTATAACCTGATCGAGATTCCGGGCCAGAAGGCTGGCCGTTTCGTCGTCCAGCGCTTCGGCCGCAAGACGATGCTGGAAACGACGCCGGCGTCGGCCGCTGCACATGATCCAGCCCCTGGTCGGCGATGACGACGGAGATTTGCTCGTCGGTGCTGCCGCGGGAGAGCTTGAAGTCGGGGAAGTCGACCGAGCGATAGTTCGGACAGGTCGCCTTCCAATAGCGGTCCAGCCGGGCGATATCTCGATCACGTCGGAGGCCTTCCGGTTGCCCGCCTCGAGAAAGGCGGTGAACGCCTCGATCCGGCGGATGCGCAGCCAGCTGCGGCTAGCGTAGCGCGAAGGGCAGCATCAAAGTCGGCGACGAGGTCGCGATCACCGCGACCGTCGGAACCTCCCCTACCCAGTCCGATCCAGCCGGTCGCGCAGCATGCTCCACGGCAACAGCATGTTGGGCGCATAGCGCAGCAGGCCGTGGAACGGGATCGGCGCTGCCGGCGCGAATGGCAGCTGTAGGCTCCGCGCTTCTGTCCCGGCCGCCCAGTCGGCCAGCACCTTGCCCATGGCCGTGGTCATGGCGATGCCGCGCCCGTTGCAGGCGCGCGCGGCGATCAGACTTGGGCCG
This sequence comes from Mesorhizobium sp. M4A.F.Ca.ET.020.02.1.1, assembly GCF_004022645.1. Lineage (NCBI taxonomy): Bacteria > Pseudomonadati > Pseudomonadota > Alphaproteobacteria > Hyphomicrobiales > Phyllobacteriaceae > Mesorhizobium > Mesorhizobium sp. M4A.F.Ca.ET.020.02.1.1. The sequence continues at coordinate 8,356 of NZ_RZOI01000110.1, forward strand.
AGGTCGATCAGATGCGGCAGGAAATCCGGTTCGACGGCGGCGATCCCCGACCAACTATACTCAAGCGGCGGCAGGTCAGGCAGCTCCAGACACCGCGCTATTCGCCGCCAGAGTATTTGCGGCACGCGCCCGTCGGCGCCCGCGCTCACCACATGCATGCCGCCGCTGATCAGCCGGTTCTGGGCATCGAAGCGGAAGGTGATGAGATTGCGTCTGGTGTCGGAAAAACCCTGGCCGCCTGGCAGCAGGCGCTGGCGCGCCTTCGGGGGCAAGGGCTGTGTCGCGATCTGGAAAACCTTCAGCGGGAAATAGGTCCGCCGCAGTGTCGGGTTGAGCCCTCCGCCATAGGCGTTGGTGGCGATCAGCACCTTGCCGGCACGCAGTGAACCCGAAGGCGTCTTCAGCGTCCAGCCGTCGGACGCACGGTCGATCGATGTGACGCGCGTGTGCTCGAAAATCCGCGCGCCGGCCTTTTCGGCGGCATCGGCCAAGCCGCGCGCGAATTCGACCGGATTGAGCACCCCGCCCGAGTGGTCCATCCAACCGCCGGCATAACCACAGGCACCGGTCAACGCCTCGGTCTGCTGGGGGTCCAGCATCACGGCCGGCCTGCCGCGCTCCGCCCATTGCCTCGCGCGGGATCGGATTTTTTCGAGAGCAGCCCATGAGTGCGCCGCCTGTATCCAGCCGTTCTGCACGGCGTCGCAGGCGATGCCATGCCGCTCTACGAGGCCGAAGACGAGGTCGGCGCTGCCGGCGGCGAATTCGATCAGCCGCTCGCCGCGCTGGGGGCCGAGATGCGCGGATATGGCGTCCGGATCCATCTTGGCGAAGTTCGGCACGACGAAGCCTGCATTACGGCCGGTCGCCCCCCAAGCGATGATTTCGGCTTCGAGGACAGCCACCGAAAGACCTTTGGCGGCGGCATGCAGGGCCGTCGAAACACCGGTAAAGCCGCCGCCGACGATGGCAAGGTCGACATCGAGCCTGTCTTCCAGCGCTGGCCGGGGAAGGCGATCGCGACTGACCGCGTGCCACAACGAAAGCGCTTCCTGTCGCGCCATTGGGTTCAGGACCTCTCGCTGGCGGTGGCCTTCGCTCGCTTGCCGAAGCGCATTCGCCGCGGCCGTTCACCGAACAGGCCGTTCGGCCGGACCAGGAGGATGACGCACAGCATCACGCCGATGGCGACGATTTGCAGCGAAGCGGCGCGTGCCTGCTGCTCGGGCGAGAACAGGATGCTGGTCATGGTGCCCGATCCTGCCCATATCGCCCACACCAGGATGCTGCCGACGACGGCGCCGGTATTGCTGCCCGAGCCGCCGACGATCAGCATCACCCAGACCTGGAAGGTCAGGATCGGCAGGTAATTGTCGGGCGCGATGAAACCGGTAAAATGCGCTTGCAACGCGCCGGCCAGCGCCATGACGGCGCCGCCGACGGCAAAAGCCTGGACCCGGTAGAAGCGCGCGCTCTTGCCGAGCGAGATCGCCGCGCGTTCGTCCTCGCGCAGCGCCTTCAGCACCCGCCCCCACGGGCTGCGCGACAGGTGCTCCAGGGCCAGATAGACGATCAGCGTGACCGCGCAGACGATGGCAAGGTTGGAGAGGTTGAACAGCAATGGGGTCTCGGCGAGGCTGCCGAAGGGGCGCGGAATGAAGCCGATGCCGAACGGGCCGCCGGTGAGCTTTTGTGCGTTGAGCGCGACCAGTTGCACGACGACGGCGACGCCGAATGTGGTGATCGCAAGATAGTCGGACCTGAGACGCAGTGTGGCGATGCCGGTCAGCGCGGCGGCAATACCGCCGACGACCATGGCGCCAAGCCAGCCGGCCAGGATCGGCAGGCCGAAGCCGCCCACGCGTGCGGCATCGTCGGGCGTGGTCAGCAAGGCCGAGGTGTAGGCGCCGATGGCGACGAAGCCGGCGAGCCCGACATTGAACAGGCCGGTCAGCCCCCATTGCAGGTTGAGCCCGAGCGTCACCAGCGAGAAGATCAGCGCGGTGGTCAGGAAGAATGCGCCGTAGCCTACGAGGTCGATCATCTCTCCCGAACTCCGAAAAGGCCGATCGGCCGCACGAAAAGCACCGCCATCAGGATGATGAAGGACACGGCGGCGCGCCATTCGGCGCCGATCAATTGCACCGCCCCGGCTTCGGCGATTCCGATAATCAGGCCGCCGAGCACTGCGCCCGGAATGCTGCCGATGCCGCCGAGGATGGCGGCGGCAAACATCGGCAGCAGCATGTCGAAACCCATGAAGGGGCGGATCTGCACCAAAATGCCGATCATCACGCCGGCCACGCAGGCAAGGGCCGCGCCAAGGATCCAGGTGACGCGCACCACGCCGGCGACGTCGATGCCGACGATGCGGGCAAGAGCTGCATTCTGGCTGAGCGCCTGCATGGCGCGCCCGATCTGGGTGCGCGTCATCAGGAGATGCACGCCGAGAACCAGCACGATGGTCAGCAATAGCAAGGCGATCTGGTCGGGCGTGATGCGGATACCGAAGCCGACCGGCATGGCGATCTGGATCGCCCGGCTGAAATAGGTCGGCCGCGAGCTGAAGGTGAATTCGAGCAGGCTGCGCAGCGCCATCGAGGCGCCGAAGCTCGCCATCACCACGATGATCGCCTGGCCCTGCGCGCGCAGCCGCGAAAACAGCACCTTGTCGAGGAGCAGTGCCAGCAGCGCTGTGAAGGCCATGCCGACAACAAGTGCGACCAGGAGTGGCCAGCCGAAGGAGAGGGGCGCGATCGGCGCCACCTTGCCGAAGGTCGCGCCGATGGCGCTGACGACGGCGAGCGTCGCATAGGTGCCCCAGGCCATGAAGTCGCCATGGGCAAAATTGGAGAAGCGCAGAATGGAGTAGGTCAGCGTCACGCCTATCGCTCCGAGGCCGATCATCGAGCCGGTCAGCAACCCGTCGACGACAAATTGCAGACTCATGCCGCGCCTCCGTTCTCGGCGTGCCCCGTCTTCTTTGTGCTGAGAGGGCGCTGGCCGAGATAGAGCTCGGCCACAACCGGATCGTTCCATAGTTCGGAGGCAACGCCCTCATGGCGATCCTTGCCCTCGACCAGCACATAGGCGCGGTCGCCGATGGCGAGCGCTGCCTTGGCGTTCTGTTCGACCAGCAGGATGGTGACGCCGGACTTGCGAATGGCCGAAAGCATTTCGAACACCATCGACACGAATTTCGGCGACAGGCCGGCCGACGGCTCATCGAGCACCAGCACCTTGGGATGGACGATCAGCGCTCGCGCCACGGCCAGCATTTGCCGTTGCCCGCCGGAAAGATTGCCGGCCGCGGCTCGGCGCTGGCGCGCCAAGTCGGGGAACATGGCGTACATCTCTTCGACACGGCCCGGCGCCTCGCGCCGCTCGAAAATGCCGCAGGAGACCTTCAGATTGTCCTCCACCGACATCATTGGAAAGACGTTTTCGGTCTGCGGCACAAAGGC
>NZ_RZOI01001110.1:0-1309 GCF_004022645.1 Mesorhizobium sp. M4A.F.Ca.ET.020.02.1.1
GTACTGAACTTGTTCGGTTATACCGGCCTCGCCTCGCTGGTCGCGGCGCGCGCCGCGACCAGCGAGGCGAGGCCGGTATAACCGAACAAGTTCAGTACCTTGACCGGCCGTTTGGCCGCCATGATCAGCCCAGCCATGTGATCCCAGTGGGAGGCCTGTTCGGGAAACACGCCGACATGGCGAAACGAGGTGAAGCGGCCATGATAGTCGATGCCGTCATGCTTCATCGGCCAGGTTTCGCCGAGCGGCGTTTTTGGGAAGCGCCAGCGGCCGATGCCTTCCTCGTCGGTATCGCCAGTGAAGATGGCATCGGCGCGCTCCCAGTCCCTGGCCGGCAGCGCCCTTTGCCAGATCGCCTGACCCTCCGGCCGCACGATGCGGTAGGGGCCATACTGCTCGAGTTTTTGGCCCGAGCCGCTATCCAGCAGGGCGTAGTCGGCATTGGGCGCCACTTCGAGGATCAGCGGCAGCCGCTCTGCAGGCAGCAAGCCATCGCGGCGCGAAAGGATGCGCGGCGCAGATTTGGGCTCGGATCGCTCCTGCGTCTTTGCCTCATGCCGTTCGCCCGACCTTATCTGTGGTCGCGATGCCGTGTGCTCCTGGCGCGGCCGCGCGTGTTCGGCCCCGCCCTTTGCGGGCGGACGGTTGTCGCGGCGTTTGTCGCGAAAAGACTTCAAGCAGGAGGGTCTCCGGGCTGAGTGGCCGCTTTTTGGCATGAGGGGCGCGGCGGTGCAACAAGCGATGACGGTCATGCTGTGGCTGCCACGGACTTGTGTTTTTGCGCGTTTCGTCTATGAGGGCCGCCTTGTTGTTTCTGGAATGGGAGCGAAAGATGACGAACATCTTCACAGCGCACCCCGCAGGGGTTCCGGCGTAAGCCAGCGTCTTGGTGGCTGCCGCCGGTCGAACGGATGCCTGAAGGCGTCCGACTCCGGACCTGTATCCAGAAGTGTTCCATCATGGGCAATCTTATCGGGGGCCTTAGCCCCTCTACGTCGCGCGCCGTGCCGGCTGCGCATATCCAGCATTGTTTTTCGCCGCAGACATGGATCGAGGGCGCGGCGCTCGAGCAACTCAGGAACGTCGCGGCCTTGCCCGGCGTCACCTCGGTTGCGGCCTTTCCAGACCTGCACCCCGGCAAATACGGCCCGACCGGTATCGCCGTGTTGTCGCAGCGCTTGCACCCGCAACTGATCGGCAACGACATCGGCTGCGGCATGTCGCTGTTTGAACTCGACCTGCCGCTGCGCAAGCTCAGGATCGACAAGGCTGCCGAGCGTCTGCGCCGGATCGAAGCCGAGGATGTCTT
>NZ_RZOI01001111.1:0-1308 GCF_004022645.1 Mesorhizobium sp. M4A.F.Ca.ET.020.02.1.1
ATCGTCGTGCCATTCTGCAGCTGGCGGAGCGCGGCGCGCGTCACCGCTTCGGGCGCATGGCCGCACATGCCGCCGGTGTCGCCCAGCGCGAAGTCGACATAGTCGTGCCCGTCGATGTCCGTGATATGCGCGCCGCGCGCCGAAGCGGCATAGACCGGGAAGCCGCCCGCCCAGCGGCGCATCCAGTGCGACGGGCCGCCATAGAGGAAATGCGTCTTGCCTTCCTCCCAGGCCGCCGCCGAGCGCGGATGGGTGGCGAGGAACCGCGCCTGCTCACGATCGAGGAGATCCTCGACGATCGCGGGCTGCAAATCGCTTCTGATGGCGTCCGTCACGGCGCTGACCTCTCCTCGGAATTTGAAACAGCGGGCATCAGGTCGCCCAAGTCGGATCGCTATATGAACCGACGTTTCGTATGTTATAGCCACCTTGCAAGCTGAAATCACGGCTGTCAAGTTAATTCACATGCGAAGTATCTTGGAGGAGACATCATGAGCACTGTGGGCAAGGCAGCGTCGCTGCTCGAATTGTTCACGCTTCGCGAGCCGGAGATAGGGCTGTCCGATCTGGCCCGCCGGGCGGGTCTCGACAAGGCGACGACGCGGCGCCTTCTGATGGCGCTCGCTGACCATCGGCTGATCGAGCAGGAGCCGCAGAGTCGCCGCTACCGGCTTGGTGCTGGCCTGTCGCGGCTCGCCAGAATCCGCGACGCGCATTTTCCGTTCGTGCGTATCGCCGCGCCCTTCATCCGCGAACTGTCGCTCGAGACCGGCGAGACCGTGCATCTGTCGGAATTCAGCGCTGGCGCGCTGCTCACGCTGCATGTCGAGCTGTCGGCCAAGGCCAACCGCGTCAATGTCGATGTCGGCCAGGTGCTGCCGCTGCACGGCACGTCCTCGGGCATCGCCTTCCTGGCCGCGTCGCGGCCCGACGTGGTGGGCGCCTATCTCAAGAAACCGCTGCATGCCTTCACCGAGCATACGGTGACGCAACCAGGCGACTTTTCGCGAGCCATAGCCCTTGCTGCGGTACGCGGCTACTCACGCAGTGCTCAGGGCTATGAAGAGGGCGTGCACAGCGTCGGCGCCGCTGTCATCGGCGCCGACGGGCAACCGATCGGCACCCTGGCGGTCGCCTCGCCCATTTCGCGCGTCGACAATGCGGTGGCCGCCGGCCAGGGCGAGGCGGTGAGCAGGACTGCGCGACTGATAGCGGCGCGGCTGGCCGGCGAAGGATAGACCGTTCGGCCGTTGCCGTGCTGATGATTAGCGTGTTAACTTGTTTGCCGTGGAAGGACGGAGATGGAGG
>NZ_RZOI01001112.1:0-1298 GCF_004022645.1 Mesorhizobium sp. M4A.F.Ca.ET.020.02.1.1
GTGCTCAGCCGACGATCAACTCGGTCCACTTCTGGTTGATCCAGTCGGCCTTCGATGTATAGAGGTCGTAGCGCGGGATGATCGGCTCGATGTCCGACGACACAGCGGCGAACTCTTCCGGCTTGAGGTCGAGCACCTCCTTCTTCAGCGTCGGCGTGGTGCCGACCTTGCGCGACATGACGCCCTGCATCGAAGGCTGGCTCATGAAGTCGATGAAGGCGTGCGCCTCCTCGACCTTGGTCGAGGCGCGCGACAGCACCCAGTTGCCGGAATCCTGGATGCCGCCTTCCTTCGGGAAGGTCGAACGGACATGGAAGCCGTCGGCGGCCGCAAGCCCGGTGACGTCGTGGTAGTACTGGCCCATCGGGATCTCGCCCGACTTCAGCGCTTGCTCGAACTGCGCCTCGTCGCGATACCAGAGGCGCACGTTCGGCTTGACCTCGGCCAGTTTCTCGAACGCCTTGTTCAGCCCGTCCTCGGTGTCGAGCGCGTTGGTGCCGCCCATGAAGGTCTTGGCCGTCACTTCGAGCAGGAACGAGTTGGAGGCGAGCGCCAGCAGGCCGAGTTTGTCCTCGTTGGCCTTGTCCCAGAGCGCCGCCCACGACGTCGGCGCGTCCTTGTAGACGTCGGTGTTGGTGACCAGCGTGATCCACCAGGCGACGGCACCGATGCCGGCGACGCGGCCGTCCGGATATTTGTTGATGAAGCGGGGCAGCAGCTGGTCGTAATGCTTGACCTTCGAGGTGTCGAGCGGCGTCCACAATTCGGTCGACTGGCCCTTCAGCGTCGAGGTCTGCGACATCATCGAAAGGTCGGCCGGCGCCTGCCCGGCCTTGGCCGCCTGTTCGAGCTGCACCAGCCAGGCCTCGCCGGTCGGTTCGGCGACCGATTCCACCGCGATGCCGGTTGCCTTGGTGAATTCCGGGAAGACATGCTCGTCGAACGATTTCTTGAAGTAGCCGCCATAGACACCGACCTTCAGCGACTTGTCCTGCGCCCGCAGCACCGCGGGCATGGCGAGCACGCCGGCGGCGGCGAAGCCGGCGCCAAGCACGCCGCGCCGGGTGATGGGTGTTGCGATCAGTCTGTTCATCTCAATTCTCCTCTGTTTGTGCCGGTTGTCCGGCGGGTTCCCTTGGTTGCGTTTCTCCGCCGTCAGGCGGATCAGTGTGCCGCCGCTCGTTGCTCGAGCGCGCGCGCGTATTGCGTCAGTGGAAAGCACATGACGAAGAAGATCAGCGCCACCAGTCCGTAGACGGTGAACGGTTCGAAGGTCGCGTTGTTGATGGCGTTGGAGG
>NZ_RZOI01001113.1:0-1292 GCF_004022645.1 Mesorhizobium sp. M4A.F.Ca.ET.020.02.1.1
CCTTGCCACCCTTCGAGGTCACCTTCCGCTCGAGGATCGAGATGGTCTTGGAGCCGTCAGCGGACGCGTCGCGGGCGATCGCGTTGAACAGTTCCGGGGCGAATCGCTCCGCCAACATCAGCTTGGCCAAGACGGATTGCTTGATATCGTCCTGGAAGCCGCGCTCGCTGGCGATCTCGACGCGCAGGGCCATGGTGTTGACGAAGCGTTTGATCTGCCGGGGATTGCCGTGGGCGCCCTCGGTTAGGATCGGCGTAATCTCCGCCGCAAGCTGCAGGGCGGCATCCAGATCGGAGGGTATGGACCCCAGCCTCGCCTTGATTTTGTCTCGGTCGAAGCCGGTGCCCAGCCAGGGCCGCTGCAAGGCCTTGCGCGCCACCTCGAGCAGGCTCTTGAACTCCACCGAACTGTCGCTGACGCCGGAGGCCAGATAGAGCAGCAAGGTGAGATAGACCAAGGTCTCCGACGCGCCAAGTGCCGGCATGCGGAACGGAACCTGGATCAGTTTTTCCAAGTAGTTGCGCGCGTAGCTTGTAGGCCCCGCCGCCGCCGGGAGATCGGGAAAGTGGTTGCGCACGGCATATTCAATCATGCCCTCGTCAGCGGCGATGACGAACGCCGCGTTCGGCACGAACAAGAACAGGCGGATAGCCTCCAGCGTGGCGATCGCCGTCTGCGGGAGGCATCGATCGAGGTCGTCGATCAAGACGATCAGCCGGTCGACCTTGGCGCGCTCCAGCAGCTCCTCGAAGTCTTCGCGAAAGGCGTGCATCCGTTGCGGCGTCGTCTCGGAAGGTGCGGCCTCCTTAAAATGCTCCGCCGCACCGTCCATGACCTTGTTGAACACGTCGCCGGTCAGGTAGGCCTTGGGATCGCTAATCACCTTGCCCGCGATCGAACCAATCCCCTGGATCAGGTCCGGACCGGGGATCCCGGTCGCCATGGTGAACGCCAGGCTGCCTGCGGTGCGGGCGGCCTTCATCCAGTTGACGGCCTTCAGGACGTCCCAGGCCTTGTCCGCCACCTTGGCGATCCCGGACCTCTCCTTGAGGAGGGCTGCGACGATCGTCTCGATCAGCACCGCCTTCGCGTCGTCGTATCCCTCAAACAGCCAGCCGTTGAACCGGACACACAGGGTGTCTGTCTGTCCCTTGAATGCCGACTCAATCATCAGCAGCGTGCTGGATTTGCCCGCTCCCCAGTCGCCGTGCAACCCGATCGTCAACGGTTCCTTCGACTTCTGCCTGATCAGCTTGACGACCGTTTTAGCGACCGTCTCGTAATACTGTCTC
>NZ_RZOI01001114.1:0-1292 GCF_004022645.1 Mesorhizobium sp. M4A.F.Ca.ET.020.02.1.1
GCTATGACCGCGCCAGCGACCTTTACAAGCGCGGCACCGGCACGCAGGCAGATTACGATACGGCGTCGGCCGCGCTGGAGACGGCCAACGCGCAGGTCGGCCAGGCCGAAGCCAACCTCGCTGTCGGCGGTCTGCCGGCACGCCCGGAAACGATCAAGGCCGCCGACAACCAGGTCAAGCAGGCGCAATCGGCCCTGGGACAGGCTCAGTGGCGGCTGTCCAAGCGCGTGCTGACGGCGCCTTCGCCCGGTCGCGTCAACGACGTGATCCGCAATCCGGGCGACACCGCCGGCCCGACGGCGCCTGTCATCTCGATACTGCCGGACGGCGCCGTGAAGGTCAGCGTCTATGTACCGGAAAGCGCCTTCTCCTCGGTCAAGGTCGGTGCGCTGCTCAGCGTCCATTGCGACGGCTGCGGGCCTGATCTGAGGGCGCGCGTCAGCTATGTGTCGCCGGATCCGGAGTTTACGCCGCCGGTGATCTATTCGCTGGAGAACCGGCAGAAGCTGGTGTTTCTGGTCGAGGCGCGGCCGGAGGGCGATGCCGGCCCGCTGCAGCCCGGGCAGATCGTCGACGTCGACCTGGCGGATGCCGGAAAATGAACGCCATCGACGTCCATGGCCTGGTCAAGCGCTTCGGCAACAAGACCGTCGTCGACCACGTGACGATGACGGTGGCCGAGGGTGAGATCGTCGGCTTCCTGGGGCCGAACGGCTCGGGCAAGACGACGACCATCCGCATCATGTGCGGACTGCTCACGCCGGACGAGGGCGAAGGCACGGTGCTCGGCCTCGACATCCGCACCGATGCGCTCAGGATCAAGCGCGAAGTCGGCTACATGACGCAGAAATTCTCGTTCTACGAGGATCTGACGATCGGCGAGAACCTCGAATTCGTGGCCCGGCTCTACCAGCTGAGACCGGTCGAGGAGCATGTGGCGCGGACGCTGGAGGAGCTTGGCCTGACGACACGCCGGAACCAGCTCGCCGGCACGCTGTCGGGCGGCTGGAAGCAGCGGCTGGCGCTCGCCGCCTGCATCATGCACAAGCCGAGGCTGCTTCTGCTCGACGAGCCGACGGCGGGCGTCGATCCCAAGGCAAGGCGAGAATTCTGGGACGAGATCCACCGGCTGGCGAGCGGCGGCCTGACCGTGCTGGTCTCCACCCATTATATGGACGAGGCCGAGCGCTGCCACCGCATCAGCTACATCTCCTACGGCAAGATGCTGGCCACCGGCACTGTGGAAGAGGTGGTGAAGAATGCCGGGCTCACCACCTTCGTGGTGCAGGGTC
>NZ_RZOI01001115.1:0-1284 GCF_004022645.1 Mesorhizobium sp. M4A.F.Ca.ET.020.02.1.1
CTCCTGCCCTACTACAACTCCCCGCTGGGCAAGCTGTGGCTCGAGCGCGGCGGCACGTGTGTGGAGGCGAACATCCGCGGCGGCGGCGAGTTCGGCACCCGCTGGCACGATGCCGGGCGCAGGGAGGGCAAGCGTCTCGCCCATGACGATTTCGCCGCCGTTGCCGCCGACCTCGTGCGAAGGGGCATCACCCTGCCGAGGCGGATTGCCGCTGAGGGCGGCTCAAATGGCGGCCTGCTGATCGCAAACATGCTGACCCGCTATCCTGAGCATTTCGGGGCTCTGTTCTGCACAGTTCCGCTTATCGACATGCGTCGCTACACCAAGCTCTTGGCGGGCGCGAGCTGGATCGACGAATATGGCGATCCGGACAAGGCTCACGATTGGGCTTTCCTGAAGGAAATCTCCGCCTATCACGCCGCGGCGCCGGGACAGCCCTATCCGCCTATCCTGATCGCCACCACGAAACGCGACGACCGCGTCCATCCGGGCCATGCGCGCAAGATGGCCGCAAAACTGCAGGCTCTTGGCTATCCCGCTTACTTCTACGAGGCCAGCGCAGGCGGGCACGGCTACGGCAAGGACAATCGGGAGCAAGCCGCATTCATCAGTCTAGGCACCAATTTTCTCCGCAGCGCAATCGGCTTCAACGATCACCTTCCGGAGATGGCGGAACGCGTTGCAACGCAAGAGGAGCGTTTGAGCTCCATCAACAATTCATTCGAGCAGGAGACCAAATAGTGCAGTGCATCCTTTCTGAACATCAAGGAGTGAATATCATGGCGAGAACGCGAATGGGCGTAGCGCGGGCAATAGCAGCGGCGGTGGCCCTAATCATGGTGGGACAGCAGGCCGTCGCCGCGGAGCCTGCGCAAGCAGAGACCGTCCTGGCGGAGACGGGAGCTTCGGTCACCGAAGCGCCAAGCCCTTGGCAGGTCCGCCTGCGGGCGTTGGGCGTCGTTACGAAAGATCTGGGCTACGTTGACAAGCTTCCCGGCTCCGGTCTTTCCTATTCGGACACGGTGACGCCGGAACTCGATATCTCGTATTTCTTCACCGACAATATCGCCGCCGAACTCATACTCGGCACCACCCATGCTAACATCGACGGTCAGGGAACGATCCGCTCGGCGGATAATATCGGCAAGGTTTGGCTGCTCCCGCCCACGCTGACATTGCAGTACCATTTTACCGATTTCGGCGCGTTCAAGCCCTATATCGGCGCCGGCGTGAACTACACGGTCTTCTATAAGCAGGACACCGGCAGCGCCGACGCTCTCAAGG
>NZ_RZOI01001116.1:0-1278 GCF_004022645.1 Mesorhizobium sp. M4A.F.Ca.ET.020.02.1.1
GTCTCGCACACGTCGGGCTTGCGCTCGCAGATGCCGGCTATGTCGCCGACCGCCTCGCGCGCCGCAAACAGCGCCTGGATCGGCCCAACGGTCTCATGTCCGGCCTCGTCGGTGCCGACATTCAGCGGCAGCGCCAGAAGAACCAGCGAAAACCAGAAAGCCATTCTAATAAGAAAGCCCATCTCAACGCCCTCTCGTCCGTGACCGGATCATGCATCTTTCGGCATGACCTCTTTTATGGGCTGGATCGTGGCACACACGCACAAAGGACGGCTTGCGTGGAAGCAGGGAATTTACCTCAAATTTTAAACGAATTCGAAAGGATTGGTTTTGCAATCGATTTCATTTAAATCTCATCGATTGCATTAACTTTACAATAACCATATAACTATTTGTTTTTTAATGGTGATTTGAAAATCAAATGCGGTCGTCGTCAAGTTTGGCGCACCTCGCCTCCCCCTGCAGGGGCTAACCCTCCGTTTACCATGGCGCGAGATCGCCGGGCTTTCCCGCGCCGGCGTCTCAATATTTGCCGTGGGCCGGGCGTCGACCGGGTCAGCCTTATCCATTCCTTAAACGCTGGATGCGAGTCTCAGGGCAAGCAAAAGCGACCTGCGAAAAGCAGGGCAGTTCACGACCGGGTGCGAGTGCGTTGAGTTCGATTACGGCCAGATACGCTGAATTGCCTGGCGCGATGGCTGCCGGCTGCGAACGTATGGTCCATCCGACCATAACGGGCGTGGGCGAGCGCCTGCGCCAGCGCCGCTTCATCGGCGTCATGCTGGCAGCCCCCTTCCTTGCCGCCGGCGCCGCGGTGACGCTGGTCACCTCGAGCCTTGGCGCCGCCGTGACGGTGACCGCGATCTTCGCCGCCTTCGGCCTTTGCTGGTTCGCCGCGCTGCTGGTTGCGGCATCCGGCCGGATGGCGCTCGTCGGCCGGGCGGCGCTCTTGTTCGGCGGCCTTGCTCTTGCAGGCGCGATCTTCGCCGCCGGCGGTCTTGCCTCGCCGGTCGCGCTGCTTGCGCTTACGCTCCCGTTCGAAGCCTGGTGGATCGGCGGCTCGCGACGCGCCGCCCTGTGGGGCGCGCTGTCCGCGCTCGGCGCCGTCCTGCTGCAGCTTTTCGCCGGCCCGCTGTTGCCGCTCGGCTCGGCCGGGATCGCCGCCTGGCACTGGCTGTTGCCGCTGGCCTGGGCGTTGACCCTGGTCCCGCGTCTGAATTCGCTCCGTGATCCTGGCAACACCCAGCCGGTGTCGCTCGCCCGCGACCGGCTTGAGGA
>NZ_RZOI01001117.1:0-1274 GCF_004022645.1 Mesorhizobium sp. M4A.F.Ca.ET.020.02.1.1
TGCCTGGAACGGCGCGTCCGGCCGGGTTGATGCTGGTGGCCCGCAACGGCCATGACCGCCATCTGCTGCGCATCGCGGCAGAAATGGAGCGGCTGCTCTGACGAGCAGCGTGCCCACGGCAATCAGTGCGCCGCGCAGCGCCTGCGCTCGGCTTTGCCAGAGGCGCGTTCGATACGCGTAACGACCAGCATGGGCGGCTCGTTCGGCTCACCGCGATGCTGGATCGATCCTCTGACGACGAGCTTTCCCGCGTGGAGCTTGTCTGATGTATCGGGTGCGGCCCTGTCTTGCAGCGGCAATTCGGTGGTGTTGAGTGCCACGCCTTTGACGACCTTGCCGGTGCCCAGATCCAGCGCGTTGCCTGAGGGACAAGGGGCTCTGAAGCAGACGAGTCCATTGCTGCAGTAGACATAGTCGCTGCTCTCTGTCGCAGCGAGTGTGGGCGAGGCCGCGATCGAACATGCGGCGAGAACCAAGGATGCCAAGCGACGATTCAACATGGCTTCAGCGTCACCAAGAATTGAGGCGGAAGCGCGGTGCATTTCACCTGTCGGCCGGAAACCGTCGACGGTAGTGGTCGACCACGTCCGGATTGCGCAGATTTGCCGGCAGCTTGCCGGCCAGCACCAGCAGCGCCTCGCCCGCCGCGCCGACGCCCATGCGCATCATCGACTCCTCGGTGATCCCGGCCATATGCGGGGTGACGATGACATTGTCGAAGCTGAAATAGGGATGGTTCGGCGGCAGCGGCTGCGTCGCAAAGACGTCGAGCGCGGCACCGCCGATGCTGCCCTTGCGCAAGGCTTCGATCAGCGCATCGTCGTCGACCACCGGCCCGCGCGAGACGTTGATCAGCAGTGCGTTCGGCTTCATGCGCGAAATGCGCTCGCGGCTGATCAGGCCGCGCGTCTCCGGCGTCAGCGGACAGCAAAGCACGATGATGTCGCTCTGCTCGACCAGCGCGTCGATCGACAGGAAACCGACCTTGTCGGGCGCCGGGCGCATACTGCGCGTCGTTGCCACGACATTGAGGTCGAAGCCGTGCGCGGCGATATGGCCGACCGCCTGGCCGACCGCTCCGAGGCCGACAATGCCGATGGTCTTACCGGCGAGCTCGGTGTTGGCGTTGGCATGGTCGCGTCCGGCGAGCCAGCCCTTGGCGCGCAGGTCGCGGTCGACCATGCGAAAACGCCGAAGCAAGGCCAGCGTCACGAACATCACGTGCTCGGCGACCGAGCGCGCATTGACCGCCGGCACGTTCGCCACCAGCACGC
>NZ_RZOI01001118.1:0-1259 GCF_004022645.1 Mesorhizobium sp. M4A.F.Ca.ET.020.02.1.1
CGCCCCCACGGTCGGGCGCGAGCACGAGCTTGCTCTGCTCGCGGAGCTCTGGAGCAAGGCCGCGTCCGGGGAGGGGCAGGTGGTCCTGCTCTCCGGTGAGCCAGGCATCGGCAAGTCGCACCTGATTCAGGCGCTGCGCGAGCGCCTGCGCGACCGGCCGCACATCCGCATCCGCTGCCAGTGCTCGCCGTTCCACGCAAACAGCGCCCTTCGCCCGTCGATCGTCCAGCTCACCCGCGCGGCTGGCTTCCACCCAGACGATCCGCCGAGCGTGAAACTCGATAAGCTGGAGCGGCTCCTGGCGCGGTCCACAGACAAGGTCCGGGACGACGCCCCTTTGTTGTCGGCGTTTCTTTCGCTCCCGGTGGGCAGCCGCTACGCACCCCTGAACCTCAGCCCCCAGCGCCAGAAGGAGCTGACCCTCGAGGCGCTGATCCGGCAGCTTGTTGGCCTAGCGGCCCGCCAGCCCGTGCTGTTGGTTTTCGAGGATATCCACTGGATTGATCCAACGTCGCTGGAGCTCCTCGACCGATTGGTCCCGCAGATCCCGCGCCTTGCAGTCTTGGCGATCTTCAGTTTCCGCCCTGAGTTCGAGCCGCGGTGGATCGGCCACCCGCGGGTCACCTCGCTCGCGCTGAACCGCCTGAGCCACCGGCAGGGTGCCGCCCTGGTGCAGCGGTTGACCGGTGGCAAGGCGCTGCCGGGCGGGTTGCTCGAGCAGATGGTGGCCAAGACAGACGGCGTGCCCCTGTTCCTCGAGGAGGTGACCAAGGCGGTCATCGAATCCGACGTGTTGACCGATGAAGGCGACCGTTACGCGCTCGCGGGCCCGCTGCCACCGTTGGCGATCCCTGCAACCCTGCAGGATTCTCTGGTGGCGCGGCTCGATCGGCTGGTGGCGCCGGCGCGGGAGGTTGCGCAGATTGGCGCCGCCATCGGCCGCGAATTCTCTTATGAGCTGCTGGCGGCTGTCGCGCAGCGCGGGGAACGGGAACTGCAGGGCGCCCTCGACCAGCTAATCGGCGCCGAGCTCGTGATCGCGCGCGGTCGGCCGCCGCACGCGACGTGCATCTTCAAGCACGCATTGGTGGGAGATGCCGCCTATGCCACCTTGCTGCGCAGTCGGCGCCAGCAACTGCACACCCGGATCGCCCACGCGCTCGAGCAGCATTTCGGCGAGGTCGTCGAACACGAGCCCGAGATCGTGGCTCAGCACTATACGGCTGCAGGCCTCTCGCTTCAGGCCATCGGCTATTGGC
>NZ_RZOI01001119.1:0-1258 GCF_004022645.1 Mesorhizobium sp. M4A.F.Ca.ET.020.02.1.1
CGGGCCCCCGCCGCATCCTGCAGCTGGAGCGCGAAGATGGAGGAGGACGAGGGCGGCAGCGTGCTGACGGCGTCGGTTTGCGGCGGGCCGAAGGGTGGCGCGCATCTGATGCTGACCTGTTTCGGCAAGCCGACGCTGAGCTACGACCTCGGCGAGGCCGGGCCGGAGCTGGGGCCGGGCATCAAGGCTTCGTTCGCGTTCAGGGCCGGCGGCAAGACGGTGACGAAGACGCTGGTGCTCGAGGCAATGTACAATTACTTCACGACGCAGTTCGGCAGCACCGACCCGCTGCTTGGCCTGCTGCGCGGCAAGGGCGAGGTCACCGTCACGTCCGACAAATATGGCGAGAACAGTTTTTCGCTTGCCGACTCGAGCGCGGCGATCGGCAAGGTGCTGGCTGAATGCGGCAAGGCTTCCTCCGACTCGGACTGACGCCGGCGGGAAGGAGGCAGCAGCGCCTCAGCGCAGCCTGTCTCGCGCCTCCATCAGCGCAAAGCCGAGCAGGTTGTCGCCGCGCCAGGTGAGCGGGTTCGCCGCGCGCTCGTCACCCGCGGCGAGGCCAATGCCCCAGATGCGATCGACGGGGCTTGCCTCGACCAGCACGGCATCCTTCGTCGCCAGCAGGAATTCGCCAAGCGGCCCGTTCTGCCGGAATTTCTGGAAGCTGCCTTCCGAAACGAGGCGGAACTTCTCGGCATCCCAACTCGCTCCGTCGAAGCCGCGCACCTCGCGCCCCACCTGCTTGGCCTGCTTCGGGCTCGCGGCGGCGAGCACGCGGCGCACGGCCTCGTCGTCGCCGAACAGCCGCGCCTTGCCGGCCATCATCCAGTGTTCCGCCGTCGCATAGGTCAGCCGGTCGACCGTGAAGGGCGCGGGCCACCACTGGCTGAGACAGGACGTGGTGATGCTTCCGTCCTTCGACGGCTGATGGCCCCAGAAGAACAAGAAGCTGGGCCGGGATTTCGCGCGGACGGCTGCCTCGAGCCAGGAACGATCATAGGTCATGACGGGGATGGAGCGGAGCGGACGGTGAATTGTCAATGGCGGCTGGCGCCTCGCCGCTTTCACCAGCGCGCTCCCCCTGCCGCGCGGCCTGCGGGTTTCGCCGCAATTTCCCTGAAGTTTCGGCGGCGCGTCACGATCTCCGGCGGGGCGGCGACTATCCTCCGCCTTGCTGTCACAGAGGACAGTTCGGAGATCAACGCCATGACCACGATCGTTTCCTTCACCGGCGCCACTGCTCACAACCGGCGCCGGT
>NZ_RZOI01000111.1:0-11737 GCF_004022645.1 Mesorhizobium sp. M4A.F.Ca.ET.020.02.1.1
GTCATGTGCGCTGCAGGCGTCAGCGTCGTCTCGTTGAGGATGCGCTTGACCGTGCGGGCCGTACGCTCGCGCGTCGAGCCGCCGGCGCCATAGGTCACCGAGACGAATTTCGGCTTGAGCGGCTCCAGCCGGGTGACGGTGTCCCACAGCCTGGCTTCCATCTCGTCCGTCTTCGGCGGGAAGAACTCGAACGAGACCCGAACCTTGTCGCCAATATCGGGGCGGCGGGAAAAGCGGAACTGGTTCATTAGGCTGTTTCCCCAATTTGGTATGCTTTGGCCGGTAGTGTGTCGTTTGAGGGGTCGGCGATCAGCATGCGGCGGTCGCGGCCGAGCCACAGCTTGACGGTGAGCCTGGCCTCGGCCTGGCCGCGCGGCTCGAATTCCTGGCTGTCCTCGAGCGCGAGGCCCGCCTCGGCGAACCATTCTGCGATCTGCCGGTCGGAAAAGCCGAGCCGCATATGCGCGTGCTGATCGCGCAGGAACTCCAGCGCATGCGTCGCGCAATCGACGATCACCAGCCGGCCAGCCGGGCGCAGCAGCCTGGCCGCCTCACGGATGGCGCGGGCGGGATCGTCGAGATAGTGCAGCACCTGGTGGATTGTGACGAGATCAAAGGCGTCGCGCTCGACCGGCGGCGCGAAGATGTCGCCCTGCCGCACCTGCGCATTGGCAATGCCGGCCTTGTCGAGATTGGCGCGAGCCACAGTCAGCATCTCGCGCGACATGTCGATGCCGACGCCGCGCCGGTAGAGCGGCGAAAATATCTCGAGCAGCCGGCCGGTTCCGGTGCCGAGGTCGAGCATCGACTGGAACGGCCGCTTGCCGCCGAGCTTGAGCAGCGCTGCCTCGACGGCGCGGTCCGGCACATGCAGCGAGCGGATGTGATCCCAACTCGCGGCATTCTCGGAGAAATATTCGGCGGCGCGGTCCTGCCGCTTGCGCTTGACCGCCGCCAGCCGCTCGAGGTCCCGCTCGACCTGCGGATCGGCGCCGCGGATGCCGGAAACCAGCCTCAGCACGAAATCGCGCGCGGCATCCGTATCAGACAAGCGGAAGAAGGCCCACGACCCCTCCTGGTAGCGCCCGATCAGTCCCGCCTCCAGCAGCAGCTTCAGATGGCGCGACACGCGCGGCTGCGACTGGCCGAGAATTTCGGTAAGATCGGAAACGGTCAGGTCGCCGCGCGACAGGAGCGCGAGGATGCGCAGCCGGCTGGATTCGGCAGCTGCCTTGAGGGTGTCCACCATCGTGTCGAGCGAAACATGCATGAGTGTTTCTCTTTGAAAAAGATATAAACATATGTTTATGTCGATTTTGACAACCATGCAAGACCAATGTCGCTTCCGGACAAGAAAATGACGCATGCATGATTCACAGGCGGAAACCGTTTTTCGGAAGAGCGAGGCCAGAGCCATGTTCGAGACACGTGAAGGCGAAAGGCTGCTGGAAACTGATCCGGCCGCCATGCCGCGGGACGGCCATGTCGTCTTCATCGGCCGGATCGCCTCGCCATGGACGAGTCGCGCGACCTGCCCGAAGAACATGCGGGCGGCGCGCAAGATGGGACAGGCGGCGGTGCTGACGATCGACCCGGCCTATCGCGAGGGCCTTGCCGGGCTGGATCGCGCCAGCCATGTCATCATCCTGTCCTGGTTCGATCAGGCGCCGCGGAATCTGATTGTGCAGAAACCACGCCACGCTGCTGAGCCGAAAGGCGTTTTTTCGTTGCGCTCCCCTGCCCGGCCGAATCCCGTCGGGCTGCATGTGGCGAAGCTCGTCGCACTCGACATCGAAGCCGGACGTCTCGACCTCGATGCCATTGACGTGCTCGATGGCACGCCGGTCATCGACATAAAGCCCTATTTTGCCTCGACCGATGCGTTTGCCGAGGCGGTCATTGCCGGACGCGACGAGTGATGAAAGCGCCGACCAACCGCCGCCGCGCCATCGCCAAGGCGCTGACCACCCTGTTGCCGCTGGCACCCTACGCCGACATCGAGAAGATCCGCGCCGACGCTGGCTCGGCGCGTCTGCACAATCTGCCGGCGTCGATCTCCGTCTGGCTGGCGACGATCGCCCATATCCGCCACGTCCACACCGACTATGAGAAGCTCTTGGCCGAGGGCTATGACCGCGACTCCGCGCGCTTCTTCGTCATCGAACAGACCAACATCGTGCTGACCCGCTGGCGCGCCACGCGCCTGCTGGAATCCGACGACGAGGAGGAATGAGGCAACCGCCCTCCCTGGGTGGACCCGAGGCCAAACAGGGGCAGCGGGCTGGCTCTACTGCATAGGGGACAGCGCGCTAGCCTGTCTTGTCACATCGAGCAGGGACGACCGCGATGAGCCAGAACGCTGCTGCCACCACGCCCACCGGGCCTGTTCTATCAGACCGCCACATCGATCCGCATG
Organism: Mesorhizobium sp. M4A.F.Ca.ET.020.02.1.1; assembly: GCF_004022645.1. Taxonomy (NCBI): domain Bacteria; kingdom Pseudomonadati; phylum Pseudomonadota; class Alphaproteobacteria; order Hyphomicrobiales; family Phyllobacteriaceae; genus Mesorhizobium; species Mesorhizobium sp. M4A.F.Ca.ET.020.02.1.1. The sequence goes on from NZ_RZOI01000111.1 coordinate 2,417, forward strand.
CCTATCCCCACGGCGTCGCCTTTCTCGACGGGCAATACCTGCCGATGTCGCAAGCCAAGATCTCCGTGCTGGACTGGGGTTTCCTGCATTCCGACGCCACTTACGACACCGTCCATGTCTGGGACGGCAGCTTCTTCCGGCTGGATCTGCATCTCGATCGCTTCTTCGGCGGGCTGGAGAAGCTGCGCATGACGATTCCGTTCGACCGCGAAGCGGTGACCGAGATCCTGCACAATTGCGTGGCGCTGTCCGGCCATCGCGCCGCCTATGTCGAAATGCTGTGCACGCGCGGCGCCTCGCCCACCTTCAGCCGCGACCCGCGCCAGGCGGTGAACCGCTTCATGGCCTTCGCCGTGCCGTTCGGCTCCGTCGCCAATGCCGAGCAGTTGCGGCGCGGTCTGCATGTCGCGATCAGCGACAAGGTGCGCATCCCGCCGGCCTCGGTCGATCCGTCGATCAAGAACTACCACTGGCTCGACCTGGTGCGCGGCCTCTACGACGCCTATGACCGTGGCGCCGAAACCGCGCTGATCCTCGATTTCAACGGCAATGTCGCCGAGGGCCCGGGCTTCAACGTTTTCCTGGTCAAGGACGGCAAATTGTCGACGCCGGGCGTCGGTGTGCTGCCCGGCATCACGCGGCGCACCGTCTTCGACCTCTGCGCCGAGGCTGGCCTTTCCGCTGCAGCGATCGATGTCAGCGTCACCGCCCTGAAAGCGGCCGACGAGGTGTTCATCACCTCGACCGCCGGCGGCATCATGCCGGTGACGATGATCGACGGCGCCCAGGTCGCCGACGGCAAGGTCGGCCCGGTCACCAGCCGGCTGATGGCGCTCTACTGGCAGAAGCACCAGGACCCGGCCTGGTCGAGCCTGGTGCGCTATCGCTGATCATTCGGACCTCATTTCCAAAAAGAGTCTGCCTCGCCTCTGGAAAATCGGCGAGTGCGCCGTATATGGCAAGAAGCGGAGAAGCCTCCGTTTACCCCCAAATCGTGGCCCGCACGGGCAAGGATCTCAGATCATGACAAGCAAGGTTTGGTTCATCACCGGATCGTCGAAGGGTTTTGGCCGCGTCTGGGCCGAGGCGGCACTCGCCCGAGGCGACCGTGTCGCCGCGACTGCCCGCGACGCCGGCACGCTCGCCGATCTCGTCGCGAGATATGGCGACAATGTCGCCGCCATTCAACTCGACGTCACCGAAAAGAAAGCCGTCGACGCCGCGGTCGCCGGGGCGCATGAACGCTTCGGCCGGCTCGACGTCGTCATCAACAATGCCGGCTATGGCCATTTCGGGGCCATCGAGGAAGTCAGCGAACAGGAAGCCCGCGACCAGATCGAGACCAACGTGTTCGGCGCCCTTTGGGTAACGCAGGCCGCCTTGCCGATCATGCGGGCGCAGCGGTCCGGACACATCATCCAGATTTCGTCGATCGGCGGCGTCAACGCCTTTGCCTCGCTCGGCCTCTATCATGCCTCGAAATGGGCGCTGGAGGCCTTCAGCCAGACGCTCAGCCTGGAGGTCGCGGAGTTCGGCATCCACGTCACGCTTGTCGAGCCGGGTGGTTTCTCAACCGACTGGGCAGGACCGTCAGCCAAGGTGTCGAAGCCGCTCGCTGCCTACGAGCCGGCCCGCACGGCCATGGCCGAGCGCCGCAGCCGCGCCGTCGCCGGCGATCCAGAGGCCACCGGATCAGCGATGCTAGCCATCGTCGACGCGACCGAGCCGCCGCTCAGGGTATTCTTCGGCGACGGCGGCTTGCCGATGATCAAGCAGGAATACGCCAACCGCATCGCCACCTGGGAAAAGTGGGATCACGTTTCCATTATGGCGCAAGGCGAAAACAAGAACCGCAAGGCGGCTTAGCACGCCTTAGAACAGGCTGCGTCGCCTTGCGGCGCAGCCCCCCGTTGCCGAGCTAGGCTCGATAAATCCACTGCTCCGGCACCCGCACCGAGATCTCCTCGCCGGTCCTGATCGTGCCCGGCTTCTCGACCCAGGCGACGAGGCCGCGCAGCCGCTTCGCCGCCTTCGGAAACAGGAGCGCGCCGGCCTCGTGGTCGGCCATGCCGGCGTTCTCGGCGACCGAGCGTCCGGCGATGCGACATGGCCCGTTCTGGGCGTCGACCTTGATCGTGACGCCGCCCTTGAAGAACAGCAGCGTGCCGGACGGCAGCATGGAGAGATGCGGCAGCCCTTCGAGGAGAAGATTGGCGCCGATCCATTCCGGCTTGATTTCCGCCAGGCCCATTCGCTCCGCGACGATGGCCAGTTCGTCCGCCGCCACGATCGACAATTGCCGCTCGTTGCGCATCTCGGTGCCGCGCGGATACCAGGGCTCGCGGCCGCCGGAGCGGCGCGTGGCGCCGGCATGGAAATCGCCATCTATGCCGTCGAAGCCGAGCCGCAGTTCCTCAACCGCCCGCGTCTCGAAATGATCGAACGGCGCGACGTAAAGTGCCGAAACCTTCGCCGCGAGTTTGCGCGCCGTGACGATCTCGGCAGGGGTCTCCGCCGCGGGGAACAGATCCATTGTGCTTGCCGTCTCTTGCATGCCCTGACTTAGCCGATGTCGCCGGACGGGGTCCAGTCGAAAGCACTGATGGTCCAGTCGAGCGCCTTGATGCCCATCGACGCCGATCACGATCTTCTTACCCCGATTTTCGTCTTGCGCCGCATTGCCGCCGCGCCATGACGATCCGATAGTGATGTCACGGAGGAGGCTTCCATGCATCCCGCACCCGCTATCGCGGCGCTCTGGCTGTTCTGGGTCGTGTCATGGCTGGCGGCCGCCTTCTGGGCCGACCCGGCGGCAAAACGCGCCGGCTTTCGGGAGGAAGCGCGCTACCGCGCCCTGTGGACGATCGGCGCGATCCTGCTGTTCGTGCCGGCGCATGGTTATGTCGGCCGGCTTCGGCTCTGGATGCCGACCCTCACCGAAGCTTGGGTATGCGTCGCCCTGATCGCGGTCGGCCTCGCCTTCTCCTGGTGGGCGAGGCTGCATCTCGGCCGGCTATGGTCGGGCACCGTCACCGCCAAGGCCGACCACCGCGTCATCGACACCGGCCCCTATGGGATGGTCCGGCATCCGATCTACACCGGCCTGCTTGTGGCGATACTCGCCACCATGGCGGCGAAGGGCACGGTCTGGGGCGTGGCCGGCGCCGCCTTCCTCATCGTGGGCATCGTCGTGAAGGCCAGGCTGGAGGAGAGCTTCCTGCGCGGCGAACTCGGTACGGCCTATGACGACTATGCCAGGCGCGTGCCTATGCTGGTGCCGTTTGCACCAAACTAGGCGCCAAAGTGTGTTTGAAGCCGCCGTTTGCAGGCCGGCCTCACCTCAGAGCATCTTGAGCAAGGCGCCGCCGATCGAATAGCCGGCGCCGAAGGCGCAGATCAGGCCGAAATCGCCGGCCGTCATGTCGGCGTGGTTTTCCGACAGCGCGACGATGGCGCCGGCGCCGGCGGTGTTGCCCAGCCGTTCCAGCACCATCGGCGCGCGGTCATGGTCGACCTCATGGCCGAAAGCGAGCTTGAGGATCATCGCGTTCATGCGCGCATTGGCCTGGTGCAGCCAGAACCGCCGGATGCCCTGCGGCGTCAGCCCGTGCTCGGCCAGGAACTCGACGATGAATTTGTGGCCGGCGACGGTGACCTCCTTGAACACCTTGTTGCCGACCTGCTTGATCAGATTGCCCTCGAGATCGATCCTGTAGGGATCGTCCTGGGCAGTGCGGGTGTGGTAGCCGAGATTGGTGCGAATGTTGTTCGACATCTGCGTCCAGGTGCGGGTGTCCAGCACCTCGAAGCGTCCCGGCCGCTTCTCGCCCTGCTCCAGCCCCTCGACGACCATGGCGACCGAGGCATCGCCGAAGATGAAATGCGTCTGCCGGTCGCGGAAGTTGAGATGGCCGGTGATGATCTCCGGCGTCGAGACCAGCACCCGCTTGTGCGCGCCGGCCCGCACGAGGTTTGCCGCTATGTGCAGCGCGGCCGCAGCGGAAGAGCAGCCGAGTCCCATGTCGAAGCCGGCGCCCTTCGTGCCCAGCGCCTGCTGCATCTCGATGGCGATCGCCGGATAGGGCCGCTGCTGGTGCGAGGCCGAGCAGATGACAAGGTCGATGTCGGACGGTTGCAGGCCGGCATGATCCAACGCCTTCCTCGCCGAGGCGATGCCGAACTCGGCCTGCAGCGACAGCGCATCGTCCGGCCGCGCCGGAATGCGCGGCGCCATGCGGGTCGGGTCGAGAATGCCTTCGCGCTCGACAACGTGGCGGGTCCGGACGCCCGAGGCATGCACGATGAAGTCGCTGTCCGACTTCTGCAGCAGCGCCTCGCCGGCGACCTCGCGGCGCGCATTCTCCGTGTCGACCCAGGCGTTGAAGCTGGCGACCAGCTCTTCATTGGTGATGACAGGTTCAGGGATTTCAGCGCCGATGCCGCTGATGATGACGCGATGCATTTCCAATCCGTCCCCTGCGCGGGCGTTGCGGCTTGATGTGAGCGCCAGGGCTCCCGGCGCAACACTTGTCGCATTTGGCCGGTTTATGCCAGCTTAAATCGAATGCCTGGAATTACCAGGCGCAGAGCTTGGTGTTGGTCTGCGGATTGTTCCAGCAGGCGCCGTCGTCGCGGCTCCGCACGAACTGCCCAGGCAGCGACACATTACGGCGGCCGAAATTGATATAGCCATAGGCAAAGCCCGGGCCGTCGATTTCAAGCACATAGGTCGGATAGCCGGGCGCCGAGATGCGGAAGCTGCCGTCGCTGCCGATCGCCCTGTAATTGCAGGAGAAATAGCCGTCATCCGTGGTGTAGCAGCGCGCCCGCTTGGCCTCGGCCGACATCGAGAAGGCAAGCAGCGCGGCCACGCCCACGCAACCGCCCAGGGCAATCTTCCCCAGCGCCATAGTCTACTCCCCGCCACCTGGACCACCGGTCACGATCCAGGCTGAAGACTGCGCATGGCGACGAATTCCGGTCAAGCACTCGTGATGAGCGCGGCGCGGTGTGGCTAACGTTTCCTGGAGCAATTCCAGGAAAAGTGTGTAGCGGTTAGGCTCGGCGACTTCGCCGTAGCCTTCCGTCCGGAATTGCGCAGAAACAAAACTTAGATCGGACGGCGCGCGGCGATGAAGATGCGGGGAAAGCGCAGCAGCACCTTGCCGTTCGCCGTCTTCGGATAGGCTTTCGCGATCCTTGCCGTGTAGCGGTCGAGGAACAGCTTGCGCTCCTCCGCGTCGAGCGGATCGAGAAACGGCTTCAGCCCCGTCGACTTCACCCATTCGACGATCGCCTCGGCATCGGCGAGCGGGTGGTTGTAGATGGTGTGCCAGATATCGAGCCGGTCGCAGTAGGGCGACAACAGATCGTAGTAGAACGACACCGGCGGCAGCGGCTCGCGCGCGGCACCTTTCAGCTTTTCGGCGAACGGCATCTCGGCCGCCGTCTCGCGCATGGACCGGTGCGACGGCTCGCCGAGATTGTCGGGCATCTGCACGGCCAGCGTGCCGTGCGGGCTCAAGAACCCCATCAGCCGCTGGAACACGGCGGGATGTTCCGGCAGCCATTGGAACACCGCATTGGCGAAGATGACGTCGACCGGCTTCTCCGGCTGCCAGGCGGAAGCGTCGGCGAGCCCGAAGCTCACGTTCGGCAGCCGCGCCCTCGCCTTCTCGATCATGTCGGGCGACGTGTCGAAGCCGCTGACCTCGGCGTCCGGCCAGCGTTCGACCAGAAGCTCGGTCGAATTGCCCGGCCCGCAGCCGATGTCGACGACGCGGCGCGGGAAATCGACTGGCACTTGCGCAACCAGGTCCCGTGCGGGCCGCGTACGCTCGTCCTCGAACTTCAGATATTGGGCGGCGGACCAGTCAGCCATTTCGGAACCTCGCTTTGTTCGCCGCCCCTAGAGCCGGATGATTTCAGGTCTGTTCGACCTGAAATCTGAATCCGCCTCTAAATCAAAGAGATAGAGCATGATGTCGTCCGAAAACCGCATCACACTTTTCGGCATCATGCTCTGGACTGCTCCTACCGTGTCAGCCGCTTGTGCGTCATGCGGTGCGGGGTCGCCGCTTCGGCGCCGAGGCGACGCAGCTTGTCCTTCTCATATTCCTCGAAGTTGCCCTCGAACCATTCGACATGCGCGTCGCCCTCGAAGGCGAGCATGTGGGTCGCCATGCGGTCGAGGAACATGCGATCGTGGCTGATGATGACGGCGCAGCCCGCATAGGCCTCCAGCGCGTCTTCCAGCGCGCTCAGCGTCTCGGTGTCGAGGTCGTTGGTCGGTTCGTCGAGCAAAAGCACGTTGCCGCCGCCCTTCAGCATCTTGGCAAGATGCACGCGATTGCGCTGACCACCGGAAAGGTTGCCGACCTTCTGCTGCTGGTCGCCGCCACGGAAGTTGAAGGACGAGCAGTAGGCGCGGCTGTTGACCTCGTGCTTGCCGAGCTTGATCACCTCGGCGCCGCCGGAGATCTCTTCCCACACCGTCTTGTTCGGGTCGAGCGCGTCGCGGCTCTGATCGACATAGCCGAGCTTGACCGTTTCGCCGATGCGGACCGAGCCCGTATCCGGCTTCTCCTGGCCTGTAAAGGTCTTGAACAGCGTCGTTTTGCCGGCGCCGTTCGGGCCGATGACGCCGACGATGCCGCCCGGCGGCAGCTTGAACGACAGATCCTCGATCAGCAGTTCGTCGCCAAAGCCCTTGTTGAGGCCCTCGACTTCGATGACGACATTGCCGAGCCGCTCGCTCGCCGGGATGACGATCTGGGTGTCGGTCGGCTTGCGGTTCTGCGACTGCTCGACCAGTTCCTCATAGGCCTTGATACGCGCCTTGGACTTGGTCTGGCGCGCCTTCGGCGACGACTGGATCCACTCGCGCTCGCGCCAGATCGCCTTCTGGCGCGAGTCGTCCTCGCGGCCTTCCTGGATCAGGCGCTTGGCCTTGGCGTCGAGATATTTGGTGTAGTTGCCCTCGTAAGGAATGCCGCGGCCGCGGTCGAGCTCGAGGATCCAGCCGGTGACGTTGTCGAGGAAGTAGCGGTCGTGGGTAATGATCAGCACCGAGCCCGGATAGTCGCGCAGGTGCTTTTCCAGCCATTGCGTGGTCTCGGCGTCGAGGTGGTTGGTCGGCTCGTCGAGCAGCAGCAGGTCGGGCTGCTCCAGCAGCAGCCGGCACAGCGCCACGCGGCGGCGCTCGCCGCCCGACAGGTTGGTCACCTCGGAATCGGCCGGCGGGCACTGCAGCGCGTCCATTGCCATCTCGACCTGCTGCTCGAGGTCCCACAGGTTCAGCCTGTCCATCTCGTCCTGGAGCTTGGCGGACTCGTCCGCCGTCTCGTCGGAATAGTTCATCATCAGCTCGTTGTAGCGCTCGATGATGGCGGTCTTCCTGGCGACGCCGTCCATGACGTTTTCACGCACGGTCTTGCTGTTGTCGAGGTGCGGCTCCTGCGCCAGGTAGCCCACGGTCGCGCCCTCGGCCAGCCACGCTTCGCCCTGAAACTCCTTGTCGAGCCCGGCCATGATACGCAGGATGGTCGACTTGCCCGAGCCGTTGGGGCCGAGGATGCCGATCTTGGCGTCCGGATAGAAGGACAGATGAACGTTATCGAGCACCTTCTTGGTGCCGTAGGCCTTCGACAGGCCGGACATGTGATAGATGAACTGGCGAGCCACGCGCGCTTTCCCTGGAACTGAAGTGTCAACTGGATGGAGGTTGCGCGCTATGTAGGCGATGCCGGGCCGAACGGCAATCGCTTTCGGTGCCGCGGCCCGAACACCAAACGCTCATCAGCCTGCAAGCATCCGGTTGCCGTCGCCCTTTTTCGGCACGCTATCCGTTCATCCGAAAGCACCGATTAATCATTTCCCGGCAAAACGGAGGTGATGGCAATCGCTGGTCGATGGCGATTGCAGCGAAGAGGACGGATCGACTGCGTTGCTGAACAGTTTCCTGCTCCTTGCCGAAGCGGTTCTCTATTTCGGCGTCATGGTCACGCTGTTCCGTTTCAGGGCGCGCATCGGCCTCGGCGTCTTCGTCTGCGCGCTCGGCGTCATGCACTTTCTCGAGACCTATCTGGCCAGTGTCTTTTACGTCGCCCTGCCCTTCGGCATGGTGTCGCCGGGTTCGGCGGTGCTGTTCTCGGGCAAGCTGGTGATGCTGCTCCTGCTCTACATCAAGGAAGACGCGGCGACGGTGCGGCAGCCGATCTATGGCCTGCTGCTCGGCAATGCCCTGATGATCGGCTTGGTGCTGATCCTGCGCCTGCACGCGATCTCGCCGCTTCCGGACGGCAAGGCCCCCGATATCGGCTTCATCGATCAGATGGGCTGGCTGATGGTGTGGGGCACGTCGTTGCTCTTCGTCGACGCCATCCTGATCATCCTGCTCTATGAAAAGCTCGGTGGCTACCTTCGCGATCAGTTGTTTGTCCGTATCCTCGTCTCCGTCGCCTGCGTGCTCAGCTTCGACCAGGCGGGCTTCTTCACCGCGCTGCATTTCGTCACCGGCGCGCCGATCGCCGTCTTCTTCGGCGGCTGGTACGCCAAGATGAGCGCCGCCCTTGCCTACAGCCTGATACTGGTTGCCTATCTGCGCTGGTTCGAGGCCCGGCAGATCGCCGTGCCGCGCGGGATTTCGGACATTTTCGACACGCTGACCTATCGCGAGCGTTACGAAGCGCTGGTCAAGCATGTCGGACGCGACGGCCTGACCGGCCTGCTGCATCGCGGCAGCTTCGAAACCGACGGCCAGGCCGCGGTCGCCGCCAGCCAGCGGACCGCCAGGCCGCTCAGCCTGCTGATCGTCGACGTCGACCATTTCAAATTGATCAACGATCGCTTCGGCCATGCCGAGGGTGACAAGGTGCTGAAGTCGATCGCCGCGGTGCTGACCGAGGTCGCCGGCGCCGAGCAAAAGGTATTCCGGATAGGCGGCGAGGAATTCGCCATCCTGACCGAGCAGCCGCACGCCGTCGCAAGGCTGCTCGGCGAAAGCATCAGGCATGCGGTCAAGGCTTCCGCCAGCACCAGCAGATTCGAGCTGACCGTCAGCGTCGGCGTTTGCACCCTTGGCGAGGCCAGCAACTGCCTGGCCGATATCTTCGCGCTGGCCGACGAACGTCTCTACAAGGCCAAATCGGCGGGGCGCGACCGCGTCATCGGCGAACTGGGCGACGACGAGGCCCAAGATCCCGGCATCCGGACGAGATCGGCATAAGGCGCCGGCGGCAGAGCGGCGAAGGCTCTCACCAGGCTTATTGGAAGCCGCTCGGATCGACCGTACCTTTCGGGCAACCCGCCTTGGTGGTCGGC
>NZ_RZOI01001120.1:0-1252 GCF_004022645.1 Mesorhizobium sp. M4A.F.Ca.ET.020.02.1.1
TCGCAAGCCTGCGGTGCGGTGGTGGGCGCCGCGCGGGCTGTGGTGAAGCCCGACGAGTCCCGGCCGCGCATCGGCATGAGCTCGCTCGGCAAAAGCTGCCTGCAATATATGGTGACGCTGAAGCCGGAATTGGAAAAGCGCGGCTATGAGGTCATCGTCTTCCATACCACCGGCATGGGCGGACGCGCGCTGGAAGCGATCGCGGCGCAAAAGGGTTTTGTTGCGGTCCTCGATTTCAGCCTGCAGGAACTCGCCAACCAGCTTACAGGCTCGGTCGTGAATTCGGGCGCCGACCGGCTGGAGAATGCCGGGCGGCAAGGCATTCCGCAGATCGTCGCGCCCGGTGCCATCGACATGGTCGATTTCCCGACCTGGCAGGCGGTGCCGTCGCGGTTCGCCGAGCGGCCCTATCACGCGCATAACCGCCTGCTTGCCTCGGTGACCTCCGACGGGGCGACACGCCAGGAGATCGCGCGCGCCATCGGCGAGAAGCTCAGCACGGCGACCGGCCCGACGGCCTTCATCCTGCCGGCCGGCGGCATCCAGCAATGGGACCAGGAAGGCGAGCCGCTCAACGAGCCGGAGGCACTCGCGGCGTTCGTCGAGGAGATGCGGGCGCGGGTGCCCGAAAATGCCGAGCTGCATGAGATCGCCGGCCACATCAACGACGCCGCCTTCAGCGCCAAGGCGCTGGAAATCTTCGACCGCTGGGTGGCCGAAGGCATCGTGCCGCCCGGCGTTTCGGCTGGCAGGCGCGTCGCATGAGCATGGCGAAGCCGCAGGCGCTGGTGCTCGACTTCGGCGGCGTCGTCACCCGCACGCTGTTCGAGACGCATGCGCTGACCGAGCAGGCGCTCGGACTCGAGCCCGGCACGCTCGACTGGCGCGGGCCGTTCGATCCGGCTTCCGATGCGCTATGGCGCTCGATGCAGGCCGACGAGATCAGCGAGCGCGACTATTGGAAGACACGCACGCGCGAAGTCGGCCAATTGGTCGGCGAAGACTGGCAGGACATGTCGACCTTCGTGCAGCGGGCGCGCGGCGCCGATCCGCAGGCGGTGGTGCGGCCCGAGGCCGTGCGGGCGATCGACATCGCGCATCAAGCCGGCGTGCGGCTCGCCATCCTCTCCAACGAGCTCGACCTCTTCTACGGCAAGTCCTTCCGCGAGCGCCTGCCGCTGCTTTCGCTGTTCGAGACGATTGTCGACGCGACCTACACCAAAATCCTCAAGCCCAACGCCCGGGCCTATGC
>NZ_RZOI01001121.1:0-1243 GCF_004022645.1 Mesorhizobium sp. M4A.F.Ca.ET.020.02.1.1
CGCCAAGGCGAACCTGGCTGTAGATCTTCATCGGCAGCGTCGTGGCGCCCGGCCCCGAGGTGAAGGAGGCGATGACCAAATCATCGAGCGACAGCGTGAAGGCCAGCATCCAGCCGGAGACGATCGCCGGCAGGATCACCGGCAGAGTGATGTGGAAGAAGGTTTTCACCGGCGGCGCGCCGAGATCCATCGCCGCCTCCTCCAGGGAGCGGTCGAACGAGACCAGGCGCGACTGCACGACGACGGCCACGAAGCACATGGTGAAGGTAATGTGGGCGAGCGTGACGGTAAGGAAGCCGCGGTCGAGGCCGACGGCGACGAAGAGCAGGAGCAGCGACAGGCCGGTGATGACTTCCGGCATGACAAGCGGCGCAAAGACCATGCCGGAAAACAGGATGCGTCCCCGGAAGCGTGTGTAGCGCGTCAAAGTGAGGGCGGCGAGCGTGCCAAGCACGGTGGCGACGGTGGCCGAAATGACGCCGACGCGCGCCGTCACCCAGGTCGCGTCCATCAGGCCCTGGTTGTGGAACAGCGAGACGTACCATTTGGTCGAGAAGCCGCCCCAGACGGTGACCAGCTTCGACTCGTTGAAGGAGAAGACGATGAGCAGCACGATCGGCAGATAGAGGAAGGCAAAGCCGAGCACGACCGAGGTGATGTTGAAGCGGCTCCAGGTGGTGTTCATCTGCCCTGCTCCTGCGCGCGCGCCTGGGCCCGCTGGAAGAGCATGATCGGAACGATCAGCAGCAGCAGCAGGATGACGGCAACCGCCGACGACAGCGGCCAGTCGCGGTTGCCGAAGAACTCGCTCCACAAGGTCTTGCCGATCATCAGTGTCTGCGAGCCGCCGAGCAGGTCGGGAATGACGAACTCGCCGACTGCCGGGATGAACACCAGCAGGCAGCCGGCGATGACGCCCGGCAGCGACAGCGGGAAGGTGATTTTCCAGAAGGCGCTGATCGGCGGACAGCCAAGGTCCTTGGCGGCCTCGATCAGCGAATGGTCCATCTTCTCCAGCGATGAATAGAGCGGCAGCACCATGAACGGCAGGTAGGAATAGACGATGCCGATGAAGATCGCCTTATAGGTGTTGAGGATGAGCAGCGGCTCGTGGATGATGCCGATGCCAAGCAGGAACTCATTGAGCAAGCCTTCCGGCTTGAGGATGCCGATCCAGGCATAGACGCGGATCAGGAACGAGGTCCAGAATGGCAGGATGACCAGCATCAGCAAGGTCGGCCGG
>NZ_RZOI01001122.1:0-1238 GCF_004022645.1 Mesorhizobium sp. M4A.F.Ca.ET.020.02.1.1
CTCCAGCAATGTCTTGCGGCCGGCACAGCGCTTCAGGGCCAGCGCCCGGCGCGCCGCGATCAGCGCCAGCGACATCGCCACCGCGAGCGACGCCGACAGGAAGGCCAGCACCACGCTGGTCTGCGTCGCCTGCCGCACCGCGCTCTCGCCGGCGAGCCGGCCGAGATCGGCGCCGAGGCCCGCCGCGACCGTGGCCGCCATCGGTCCGGCGACGAACAGCAGCGCGAGCACGATCAGAGCCGCGTTCAGCGAGGTTTCCGCCGGGCTCGCCGAAAAGTACCGGCGCGGCGCCACCGGCAGGTTGGCGTCGCCGACGGTGTTGGCGCCGAGCCGCGTCAGTGCAAGCACTACGGCGAAGGTCAGCGCGATCTGCAGCAGCGTCAGCGTCACCGCCCGCGCCGGATCGAAATCGAAGCGCAGCGCCTGGTAGATGGCGACCTCCAGCGTCGTGGCGGCCGGCCCGCCGCCGAGCGTCAGCACGATGGTGAAGGAGGTGATGCAAAGCATGAAGACCAGCCCGGAGACACCGGGCAGCGCTGCCCGCAACGCCGGCCATTCGATCAGCCGGAAGGCGGGCCGACCGCCCATGCCGAGCTGGCTTGCCAATCGCCAGTGATTGGCCGGCACCGTGCCCAGCGCCTCGAGGAACAGCCGCGTGGCCAGGGGCAAGTTGAAGAAGACATGGGCAACGAGGATGCCGGACAGTCCGTAGATGCCCGGCCAGTTCCGTCCGCCGAGCAGGCCGGCGAAATAGCCGGCATTGCCGTAGAGCGCCAGGATGCCGAGCGCCGCGACAATGGCCGGCAGCGCCAGCGGCAGGGCGAAGAGCTGCAGGATCAGCCCGCGGCCCGGAAAAAGCGGATGCCGGGAGAGCGCGCGCGCGACGAACAGCGCCGGCACAACGGAAAGCAGGGTCGACAACAGCGCCTGCCAGAGTGTGAAGCGGACGACGCGCAGGATATAGGGATCGAAGGCCGAGGCGGCGCCGGAGAAATCATGCGCGCCTTCAAGGACGAGGCCGGCGAACGCCCCGCCGATCAGCAAGGTGATGGCGCCTAGCGCGGCGATGCCGGCGGTGATGCGGGGGTCAGAGCGAGGCGCGAGCTGCACGCTGCACCCTGGCGGAACTTAGCGAAAGCCGCGTTCCTTCGCCCCCCCCTCTGTCCTGCCGGACATCTCCCCCTCTAGGGGGGAGATCAGCAGCGTCGACGCCGCGTTCCATCCCACACCGCCAAAGG
>NZ_RZOI01001123.1:0-1226 GCF_004022645.1 Mesorhizobium sp. M4A.F.Ca.ET.020.02.1.1
GGCGCGCACCGCCGACGCCGAGACCAGCCCGCTGGAGAACCCGCAATACTACCAGTTCGACATCGACCTGCCGCAGGTCGCCGAGGTCTGGCGGCACGGCAGCGTCATCGGTTCCTGGCTGCTCGATCTCACCGCCGGCGCGCTGAAGAACGATCCGGCGCTGACGCAGTTCGGCGGGCGCGTTTCGGATTCCGGCGAGGGCCGCTGGACGCTCAAGGCGGCGATCGACACCGGCGTGCCGGCGCCGGTGCTGTCCTCGGCGCTTTTCGACCGTTTCTCCTCGCAAGGCGAATCCGAATTCGCCGACAAGCTGCTCTCCGCCATGCGCTACGCCTTCGGCGGCCATGTCGAGAAGCCAAAGACCTGAGAGCGGGGAAGACATCGATGAGTCAGGAACGGTCCGACACGCTGGTGCTCTTCGGGGCGACCGGCGACCTTGCCCACAAGAAGATATTTCCGGCCCTCTACCAGATGGTCGCCAAGGGGACGCTCACCGAGCCGGTGATCGGTGTCGCCTTCGACCCCTGGGACATCGGCAAACTGCAGGCGCGCGCCCACGACGGCATCGTCAATGCGCTGGGCGGTATAGACGAGACGGTGTTCGCCAAGCTCGCCTCGCTGCTGCGCTATGTCAGCGGCGACTACCGCGACGCCGCGACGTTCGAGAAGCTGAAGACGGCGCTCGGCTCCGCCCAGCGCCCGCTGCACTACATGGCGGTGCCGCCGACCATGTTCGAAACCGTGGTCCAGGGGCTGGAGCAGTCCGGCACCGCGCGTGGCGCGCGGCTGATGGTGGAAAAGCCATTCGGTCACGACCTGCAGTCGGCGCGCTGGCTGAACCGGGTGCTGCACCTGGTGTTCGACGAGCAGTCGATCTTCCGCATCGACCACTATCTCGGCAAGGAAGCGATCCAGAACCTGCTCTATTTCCGCTTCGCCAATGCCTTCCTCGAGCCGATCTGGAACCGCAACTTCGTCGAGAGCGTGCAGATCACCATGGCCGAGGATTTCGGCATCGACGGTCGCGGCAAATTCTATGACGATGTCGGCTGCATCCGCGACGTCATCGAGAACCACCTGCTCAACATCCTGTTGCTGCTCGCCATGGAGCCGCCTGTCGGCCGCTCGGCCGACGACCTGATCGACGAGAAGGTCCAGGTGCTCCGCGCCATCCGCACGCTGACGAAGGACGATGTCGTGCGCGGCCAGTTCGACGGCTATCTGGC
>NZ_RZOI01001124.1:0-1224 GCF_004022645.1 Mesorhizobium sp. M4A.F.Ca.ET.020.02.1.1
CCTTCACATAGAGGTTGAGATCGGCGCCGGTCGGCGATCTGACCAGGCGCTGCTGGCTGAATGGCATTTCGCTTCGTCCCCCGCAACGCCCTTGTCGTGCTCACGAGAGTTTTGTTTGCGCCGGCGGCGGTTTTAGGTCAATGCGGCCAGGCTGATTTTGCCCTGTGGGTTTCTTCCCTTGCGGCGCGGGCCATCGCAATTCTGACACGGAGACAGCGGCAGTGTGTGCCGCGACATTTTGAGCCGAGGGGCGGGTATGCGGACTGGTTTTGCTTTTTTGTTGGCTGCCGCCGTCACGGCGCTCGCCGGAGCAGCGCGGGCCGATGTGAAGATGAGCGGCAGCTTCGTGGCCGACGCCGCCTGTCCGGCGACGCAGGCGATCAAGAACGGCAAGAACCCCGGGAACATATCGACCGCGGCCGGACAAAGCTACCAGCTGCTGGCGGGCAACAAGGATGAGCCGACACATTACCTCATCCTTGTGCCGGGCGCCGATCCGGACCGTCGCTGGGTGAAGATCAGCTGCGGACATGTCACCGCCGGCAGTGCTGCTGCGACGCCGGAGCCGGCCGATCAGAATAAGCCGGCGCAGCCTGGCTCTGGCAAGCCGGAATATGTCTTCGCGCTGAGCTGGCAGCCGGCTTTCTGCGAGACCAAGTCCAGCAAGCCCGAATGCCAGGCGCAGTCGAAGTCCGGCTTCGACGCCACGCATTTCACCTTGCATGGGCTGTGGCCGCAGCCGAACGGCAACTTCTATTGCCAGGTGTCGGCGGGCGACAAGGCCAGTGACAATCCCGCCCATTGGCAGGACCTGCCGAAGGTCGATCTCGATGCGAACACCCGCGCCGAGCTCGATCAGGTGATGCCGGGCACCGCCTCCAAGCTGGAGCGGCATGAATGGATCAAGCATGGCACCTGCTACGGCAAGAGCCAGCAGGAGTATTTCGCCGATGCCTTGAACCTGATGCAGGCGGTGAATGCGTCGCCGGTGCGCGATCTCTTCACCAAACATATCGGCAAACAGCTGACGTCGGATCAGATCCGCGACGCCTTCGACGGCGCCTTCGGTGACGGCGCCGGCGACCGGGTCCGTGTGTCCTGCCTGGTCGATCCATCGAGCGGCAGGCGCATGATCGGCGAGCTGACGCTCGGCCTCTCCGGCCCGATCGGCCCGGACAGCACGCTGGGCAGCCTGATGCTGGCTGCCGCGCCGACCACCAAGGC
>NZ_RZOI01001125.1:0-1219 GCF_004022645.1 Mesorhizobium sp. M4A.F.Ca.ET.020.02.1.1
GAGCGCCAGGCGACCTATAGCCCGTTCCTGCCGATCTCGCCGAAGAGCGGCCGCGTGCTCTATGTGCCGATGAAGCATGTCGACGCAAAAGCCGGCACCGTCACCTTCGATGACGAAGGCACCGAGACCACGCTCTCGATCAGGGGCGGCAAGGTCAAGCTGCAGTGGAAGCCGGATTTCGGCATGCGCTGGGCCGCGCTCGGCGTCGATTTCGAGATGTTCGGCAAGGATCACCAGACCAATGCGGTGATCTACGACCGCATCTGCAACATCCTCGGCGGACGCGCGCCGGAGCATTTCGTCTACGAGTTGTTCCTCGACGAGAACGGCCAGAAGATCTCGAAGTCGAAGGGCAACGGACTGACCATCGACGAATGGCTGACTTATGCTCCGACCGAGAGCCTCGGGCTATACATGTACCAGCGGCCGCGGCAGGCCAAGAAGCTCTATTTCGACGTCATCCCGAAGGCAGTCGACGAATATTACAGCTTCCTCGGCGCCTACTCCCGGCAGGACTGGAAGGAGCGGCTCGGTAATCCGGTCTGGCACATGCATGACGGCAACCCGCCGGCCATCGACCTGCCGGTGCCGTTCGCGCTGCTGCTCAACCTGGTCAGCGCCTCGAACGCGCATGACAAGGCAGTGCTGTGGGGCTTCATCTCTCGACACGCGCCGGGCGTGACGCCGACGACGCATCCTGAGCTTGATCGGTTGACGGGCTACGCGATCCGCTACTTCGACGATTTCGTGAAGCCGACCAAAGTTTTCCGCGCCGCCGACGAGGTAGAGCGCGATGCACTGGCGAAGCTTTCCGACGCGCTCGGCGCGCTGCCGCAGGGCGCCGACGGCGAGGCGATCCAGAACGCGGCGCTCAACGTGGCGCGCCGGATCGATCGCTATCAGGATCATTCCAAGCAGAGTCCCGAAGGCGGGCCGGGTGTTTCCGTCGCCTTCTTCCAGATGATCTACCAGGTGCTGATCGGGCAGGAGCGCGGACCGCGTTTCGGCTCCTTCGCCGCGCTCTACGGCATCGCCGAGACGCGGGCGCTCATTGAGCGGGCGCTGGCCGGTCAGCTAGCGGCGTAAGGACGCCATCTTCCGCCGGCAAGATCGAATCCGGCGCGGCGAAGGAGCCGAAACGCGGTCCGCGCTCCTGCCCGATCAGCACCTGGTAGATCATCTGGAAGAAGGCGACGGAAACACCCGGCCCGCCTTCGGG
>NZ_RZOI01001126.1:0-1215 GCF_004022645.1 Mesorhizobium sp. M4A.F.Ca.ET.020.02.1.1
CTTCAAGACGGCCGGATCGACGCGGACAACCGGTGACGCCAAGGTCTATTGAAGCCACGCGAGCGTCGCCGCCTTGGCGGCCCGGCGTCGAATTCGCTTCTTTGCCGAGCCAGGGGGCGAGCGTGGAGCGGTTCAGCTTTTCTCGGAATTGCTGACCCGCTTTATTTACGCCATTGCGGATGGAACCGTGCGGCGCGCTTTTCCTGGAAGCGCTCTCGAATCCGTCTCAATTCTCGACGTTGATTGCGCCCGACAGGACAAGGCCAAGCGGCTTGTCGCCGCCGGCCAAGGCAGAGGGAATGATGATCGTGGTGTTTATGACCGCGGCCTTGGGCTGGACCACCTGCGTGACCGCGATGCCGTCCGATTCCATCCAGTGCACGAGCCAGATGCCTGGCGCGACTTCCAGGGCCGTGTAGGCTTCCTCGGCTGAGTTGCCCTTGTCGTGCCCCTCAAGGCAGGTCCAGCGGAGATGCTCGCCGGGCAGGTAGGAGACGCGATAGACCGCGCCGTTGTCGTAGGCAATCCGAATGGTCTTCTGGCCGAACATAGGTCTCAACTCCGGGTCAGACACGGCGACAGCTTAAGGGACGGTCGTCAAACGTTCTTGAAAGTTTGAAATTCTTCTGATATTTCATGAATGCACGGCTTGAAATAGCACGGCAGCGATCTTGAGGGAAGCGATTTCGCCGCGCCGATGCCCGAGGGAGTCCGACCAGCGATCGACGCAGATGCGGACGCGGCGGCTTCCCTCGAAGTTAGTCCTATCCCTCAGCCTTGAAGGAACCCAAAATGCATCGCGAACGTAGAGTCGGATTGTTTCCCGGAAGCCTGAGGGCAGAGGGGATCACCAGCCGCCTCGCCAAGATCCTGATCGATCTCGCGCCAGACATCCTCGACATCGAGATCTTCGCAATTGGCGGGCTGCCGCTCTACAATGCCGACCTGGAAGGCGCCGCTCCGCAGGCCTGGCTCGATTTGCGCAAGCGATTGCGGGAAATGGACGCCGTGCTGTTTGTCACGCCCGAGCACAATCGTTCGATCCCGGCAGCTCTGAAGAATGCCATCGACGTCGGATCACGGCCGTACGGGCACAATGTGTGGGCGGGGAAGCCCGGCGGGGTAATCAGCTTCTCGACGGGTGCGATGGGCGGCTTCGGTGTCAACCATCATCTGCGCCAATGCCTGGTCTTCGTGGACGGTTCAACCTTGCAA
>NZ_RZOI01001127.1:0-1214 GCF_004022645.1 Mesorhizobium sp. M4A.F.Ca.ET.020.02.1.1
CGATGTCGTTGCCGCCGTGAATTGCGCGCGGGAAAACAAGCTCCTCGTCTCCGTGCGTGGCGGCGGCCACAACATTGCCGGCAGCGCCGTCTGCGACGGCGGCCTGATGCTCGATCTGTCGCTGATGAAGTCGGTGCGGGTCGATGTCGCGGCACGGCGAGCCTGGGTCGGGCCCGGCGCCACGCTTGCCGATGTCGACAGGGAGACGCAGGCCTTCGGGCTTGCGATGCCAGTCGGCATCAATTCGACCACCGGCATTGCCGGCCTGACGTTGGGCGGCGGCTTCGGCTGGATCACCCGCAAATTCGGGCTGACCATCGACAATCTCGTTTCCGCTGACGTGGTCACCGCCGACGGAAAATTGCTGCGCGCCAGCCAGAACGAAAATCCCGACCTGTTCTGGGCGCTGCGCGGCGGCGGCGGCAATTTCGGCGTCGTCACGGCGTTCGAGTTTCAGCTCCATGAGTTCGGGCCGCAAGTGCTGTCGGGGCTTGTCGTCCATCCCTTCGCCGATGCCGGGAAAGTGCTGCGGGAATATAAGCAGGCGCTGGAAGATGCACCCGACGAACTGACCTGCTGGGTGGTCATGCGGCAAGCGCCGCCGCTGCCCTTCCTGCCGGCCGAATGGCACGGCAAGGAGGTGCTGGTGCTGGCCATGTGCTATTGCGGCGACATCGAGACCGGCGAAAAGGCGACCCGGAAGCTGCGCGCCATCGGCTCGCCGATCGCCGACGTCGTCGGTGTCAATCCGTTCACCGGCTGGCAGCAGGCCTTCGACCCGCTGCTTACGCCCGGCGCCCGCAACTACTGGAAGAGCCATGACTTCACCGAGCTTTCCGACGGCGCGGTCGAGGTCACCACGGCGGCGATTGCGAGGCTTCCGGGTCCCGAATGCGAGATATTCTTCGGCCATGTCGGCGGGGTGGCGGGCCGCGTCGAAGCGGATGCCACCGCGTTTCCGCAGCGCAGCTCGCATTTCGTCATGAACGTCCATGCCCGCTGGCGCGAGCCGGCAATGGACAAGGCCTGCATCGATTGGGCTCGCGGTATCTACGAGGCGACACGGCCTTACGCCGTCGGCACGGCCTATGTGAACTTCATGCCGGAGGACGAGACCGACCGGATCGAAGCGGCCTATGGCGGCAACTATCGCCGGTTGCTGGAGATCAAGCAGCGCTACGACCCGCAAAACCTGTTCCGCATGAACCAGAACC
>NZ_RZOI01001128.1:0-1213 GCF_004022645.1 Mesorhizobium sp. M4A.F.Ca.ET.020.02.1.1
CCCCCGGAAACGCCGCCCCTCACCGGGCGGCGTTTTCGTTGGTTGGCTCGACACGGGCTGACTGCCGGCGTCAGCAGCCTGGCCAGGAAGGCACTCATCAGACGATGCGATGAGCCGATTGCTACTTATCAAGCACGCTTTAGTGTCGCTCGACGCCCTTCGCCGCCAGGATGCCATCGACGGCTGGCGACATCAGAAATTCCGACAGTTGCCTGGCAGCTTCCGCGTCCGTTGAATGGGCGCTGATGCCGATGGCGAAGTCAATGTAACTTTGGAGTTCTGCCGGAAACCGCCCGACAAGCATGACCTCGGGAGCGGCGGCGAGAATCGAAGTCACAGGCACCACCCCCAGCTCGGCTTCCCCTCGGCCTACGGCCGGCGCTGTCTGCCCTCCTGGTATGGCCACCAGCCTAGGCTTCACCTCATCGGATATTCCCAAGCGTTCCAGCAAACCGGAGAAGTAGCCACCGCTGGTCCCGTCACTGGCGTAAGCGATTGATCTGGCGCTCTTCAACGCATGTCCGAATGCTTGCACGGACCCAATATCGAGCGCTCGACTGCCTGCCTTGGCCGCCACCCCCATTGCTATCCGGCCAAACGCGACCTGGCTTCCCGCCCTGACCTTTCCCAGGGCGGTCAGATCCTCAACCAGGTGCGGATTGGTGATGACGAGGTCAAAAGGCTCCCCGGCCTCAATCTGCTTCTTTACCGTCGGATTGAGTTCCCACTTGACTGCAACATTGAATCCTGTGGCCGTTTCGAACCGGGATACGAGAGAAAGGACGGCGGGGCGAACCGCAATTGCGCCAAAAAGCCGGATGTCCTGGTTCATGGCCTGACCTGAAATCGCTCGAGACGACCTTCCTTATAGTACGCATCCAAGCCTGCGCTCCAGGGTCCGGCAATTCTTTACTCTGCCTTCGTGCCGACCTCCACTTTGGCGTGACGCGCTCTAAGCCCGCTTTTGCGGATGGATCGTCTCGCCGCGCTTCAGCATCTCGACGAGGTCGGCGATTTTCTTCCGGCGGCCGGCCTCGGTCTTCATGTTGTGGGTGCGGAAGGTGAGCGCGAAGCGGTTCTGGGCGCTGAGCCCAGCCAGCATCGCCTTCGCCTTCGGATCGGCGTCGATGGCGGCCTGCAGATCCGGCGGGATGGTCATTTCCTTGGCCGAATAGGCGCGCGCCCAGCGGCCGTCGGCCTTGGCCGCCTCGAC
>NZ_RZOI01001129.1:0-1213 GCF_004022645.1 Mesorhizobium sp. M4A.F.Ca.ET.020.02.1.1
ATGCGGAAGTCCGGGTCGGCGAGCGACAGTTCATGCGCGAGGTTGTTGAGCGGGCAGCCGCGCACAAAGCCTTGCCGTTCCAGTTCAGCCGCCACCGCCTCGAACACGGCGCGGACGCCTTCGCGCGCCGTGGATGCGGCGCGCACCGGCGCGATCCAGGTCTGATCCACGGTGGCGGCCACCCGCTCCTCGATCACCGCCAGCGCCAGCGCCTTCTTAGTCGGGAAATGGTGGTGCAGCGCGCCGCCGGTGACGCCCGCCGCCGCCATCAGGTCGCCGAGGCTGGAGGCGTGATAGCCGCGCGCCTGGAAGGATTCCTCCGCCACGTCGAGCACGCGGCGGCGCATGCCCTCCGGGTCGTTGGTGCGTTTTTGGCGACGCGATTTCGGCTGGGCGGCAATCTCTCCTGACATCTGGGCACGATACCAGATTGACAAAACAGGACAACCGGTCTGTTTTACAAAACAGGACGATCACCCTGTTTTGGAGCCGACAATGGACCTTGCTCGAAACGAAATCTCTGCACGCCTTGCTTCACCGATCGTGGAACTCAGGCAGTACACGCTGAAGCCCGGCCGGCGCGAAACGCTGATCGACCTCTTCGATCGCGAGTTCATCGAGAGCCAGGAGGCGACCGGGATGACCATTATCGGCCAGTTCCGCGACCTCGACCGGCCCGACATATTCGTCTGGATGCGCGGCTTCGAGGACATGACAGCGCGAAAGGAGGCGCTGAGCGCCTTCTATGGCGGACCGGTCTGGGCGGAGCATCGCGACGCCGCCAATGCGACGATGATCGATTCCGACGACGTGCTGCTGCTGAAGCCGGCCTGGCCGGGCGCCGGGTTCGACGTCCATCGGCAAAGTCGAAAACCAGAGCGAGAATAATTGCTTACCTGGTATTATTGAGATCCAGATTCATCATTTGCGACGCGGCGCTGAAGCCGGTTTCGCAAACCGCTTCGAGACCGAAGCCGTTCCGCTGCTCGCGGAAAACGGCATGCGCCTGCTTGGCGCCTTCATCAGCGAGCATGCCGAAAACAGCTTCCCGCGCCTGCCGGTGCGGTCGGGCGAAAACGTCTTCCTCAGCGTCACCGGTTTCGACGACGAAGGCGCGCGCCGGCGGTCGCAAACCGCCTTCGCCGCCTTGCCGTCATGGCAGGCGTTCCGCGATACCACGCAGGCCGATTGCACAAAGCCTGCCGAGACGCTG
>NZ_RZOI01000112.1:0-11730 GCF_004022645.1 Mesorhizobium sp. M4A.F.Ca.ET.020.02.1.1
AAATCAGCACGGAGATCACCGGGATGCTTGAAGCCGGTTCGGCCCGGCTTTCGCGCGTCCGAAGCGCTTTGGCGGGAAAGGTCGGCGTCGGCATTGTCGACTGCTTAACGACCGACCCAAGTTTCCGGCTCGCCGACGCTATTACCGAGCTTTCAAAAGCTGCGCCGGAAGTCGAGCTTGATCTCAGGATCATGCGGCCCAACGATATAACGAAGGCGGTGGCGGAAAACGAAATAGATATTGGGATAGGCGGCTCCGACATCAAAGTCGCAAGTGTGCAATACCAAGTCATCTACCAAGAGGAGCACGCGGTATTTTGCGGCTCGACGCATCCTTTGTTTTGTCGAAATGACGAGACGATTACGAGTGCGGAATGCTACGGCCATCCTTGGGTAGAGAGAGGATATTGGTATGGAATTCGGCGTCACGGCTTCGACGCCGCAGTCGCGAACCGGGTAGCCTTTGATATTGAGGCGCAGCTTCTGATGGTCCTGTCGGGCGCCTACCTTGGGGTCCTGCCGATACATTTTGCCCGTGTGTTCGAACAACAGGGACGTCTTCGACGACTTCCCATTGCCGACGAGGCCTATTCAGCCGACATCGAGATCGCCACGCGAACAGGCGAGCAGGCTGCCAACGTCGCCTATGTGCGCGACGCGATCATCAGGGCGCACCGGATGCATTTGTAAAAACCAATGTATCCGTTCTCTGAATGATATTCTTGCCGTGTCGATAGAGGTCTAGCCTCCCGTATGGCCGGCAATGCGCAGCGCAAAAATGCCACCTGCGGACTTCCCTGCCAAACGTGCAACTTCGACGTGATCGCCACGGCGGGTCTCGGTACTTGGCCTTAGGGTATGGAATGAGCACGGACGCTCTGCTGCTTCGCAACCTTCCCAATTTTTCGCCGGAAGCGACAAGGCACCTCGTCGCAACCCGGTACGGGATCGACGGGACGTACAGGCAACTGGCTTCCGAGCGCGATTTGTCGTGGCTGATCGAGGGCACCGATGGCCGCGACGTCGTCGTCAAGATATCGAATATAGACGAACCTGAAGGCGTGGTGGATATGCAGGTCAAAGCCCTGAACCATATCCGCGAGCGCGATCCGACCCTGCCAGTACCTCGCGTTGTTCCCTCCCTTTCTGGCGCCCCCTACGAATGGATCGAGGACGGACGCGGCTGCCGGCACATGATGCGCGTGCTTACTTTCCTTCCGGGGAAGATCATGGAGCAGGTTGAGGAAGCCTTTTCCGCCGCCACTCGGTTCAACATAGGAGCGATGGTAGGACGACTTGCCTTTGCGCTG
Organism: Mesorhizobium sp. M4A.F.Ca.ET.020.02.1.1; assembly: GCF_004022645.1. Classification (NCBI taxonomy): domain Bacteria; kingdom Pseudomonadati; phylum Pseudomonadota; class Alphaproteobacteria; order Hyphomicrobiales; family Phyllobacteriaceae; genus Mesorhizobium; species Mesorhizobium sp. M4A.F.Ca.ET.020.02.1.1. The sequence continues at coordinate 1,310 of NZ_RZOI01000112.1, forward strand.
CGCGATTTTTTTCATCCCTACGCAGGCAGCAATGCGCACCTCTGGGACATTTCACGTGCCCTGGCCCTGCGCCCGCAGATAGCAAAGATCTCCGACGCCAGGCTTCGGCAATTGTGCGAGGAAATCTTCGAGCGCGCCGAGCGCTTCACCCTTCCACAATTGTCGAGGACGCGTCGCCAAGTCGTGCATCAGGATTCGCATGGCGGCAACATCCTGGTCGATCCACAAGACAGCACATCGCCGGTGGGCATCATCGATTTTGGCGATATGGGCCATAATTTCATTGTTGCGGACATCGTTACAGCTTCCGAGACTTTCGCGGACTTCGATGACGATCCGATCGCCTACCTTTGCGACGTCGCATCAGGTTTCGATTCGACATACCCGCTTGAAGAAAATGAGATCGATCTCCTTTTCGATGCGCTGCTCCTGCGCCTCGCCATGGCCACCGTCATCGTGGAAGCGAGAGAAGCCACCGACGAAGCCGGCATTCCGCATATCGACAACGCCGGCCATTACCCTCGGATGATGGAGTTGCTCAGCCGTCAAGGTCGCGCGCAGGCGGTGCGCCGGCTTCGTCAGGCGTGCCGGTTTCCGGTGTATGGCGCCATGAGCAATGATGGGGAGGATCTCGCAACTGACTATGACTTGCTCAGCCACGAGCGCGAAGCCCACCTGGGACCGATATGGCATTTCTACAACAAGCCATTGCACATCACCCGCGCCCGCGGAGCCTGGATGTATGGCGCCGATGGCACGGCTTATCTGGACGTCTACAACAACGTCCCTCAGATCGGCCATTGCCATCCGCACGTGGCGAAGGCGATCTACCGCCAGGCCAACGCGCTGAACACCAATACGCGATATATGTGCGACGTGGCCGTCGAGTACGCAGCGCGCCTGACCGCCGACCTGCCTGATCACCTCGACGCCTGCATCTTCGTCAATTCGGGCAGCGAAGCCAACGACCTGGCGATGCAAATCGCCATGTCACTCAGCAGACGCGACGGCGGTTTGATCATCGACCAGGCCTACCATGGCTGCACCGAACTCACGACCGCCCTCTCCAATGAAAGCTGGCGTCATCTTCCCGCCGACGAGCACCCCAAACGCATTGAAACCCTGGCGGCCCCCGACATGTATCGGGGCCCTTTTTCCCGCGATCCCCAAGCAGCAGCGAAATATGCTGCCGACGCCGACAGGGCGATAGCCGTCTTGCGCGAAAGGGGTCACCCGCCTGCGGCATTCATGGTCGACACTGCCCTATGTTCAAGCGGGGTGCTGCGGGCGCCTGAAAACTACTTCAATCTTGTCGCCGAAAAGGTCCGATCGGCAGGCGCGTTCGTCATTGCGGACGAGGTGCAGGCCGGTTGTGGCCGCATGGGAACTTTTTGGGGTTTCCGGGCAAACGGGCTCAAGGACGAAAACATCGATTTCGTAACAATGGGCAAGCCGGTTGGAAATGGCCACCCTCTTGGCGTCGTCATTCTCAGCTCGGATTTGATGAAGCGGTTCGTCAATGGCACCTATCCGCTGTTGTTCAGCACGTTCGGCGGCAACACCGTTGCATGCGCGGCCGGCATGGCTGTGCTGGACGTCCTGGAGCGAGAAGACCTGATCAAGCGGGCCGCCGTAGTCGGCGAGTATCTGCGCCACGAGCTTGGGCGCCTGGCCGAACAGCACCCCGTCATCGGCGACGTACGCGGGCTTGGAATGATGACTGGCGTGGAATTGGTGACGGATCGCCTGACCAAGGAGCCGGCCATCACACAGACCGAGCGACTCATCGACGACATGCTTGCCCGCAACATCCTCATCGGGAAAAGCACGCCTAACACGCTCAAGCTACGCCCCCCGCTGATTTGGTCGCCCGACGAAGTCGACATCTTCGTCAAAGCTTTCGATGACAGCTTGAGAAGGCAGCAATGAGCCCGCCAATTCATTTGCAGAGAACGGATAATGGGCTGGCCTCCAGACAATCGGCAGGCGAGGTCAACGCCACTCTCGTTGCCCTCGAGAATGGAGCAGCAGACCTGCCAACAAAATGCCCGACCCGACCAAACAGGAGAATCTTCATGAAGAAGCAGCTACTCGGACTGGCTGTCACGATGACGGCCGTCCTCTTTTCCGCAGGCGTCTCGTTGGCAGAGGACAAGGTCGTCAACGTCTATAACTGGTCTGATTATATCGACAGTTCCATCCTTGATGATTTCACCAAGGAAACCGGTATCAAGGTCGTCTACGACACCTTCGATTCGAACGAAATTCTCGAGACCAAGCTGCTTGCCGGCGGCTCCGGCTATGACGTGGTGGTCACGACCGGACCTTTTCTGGCCAGGCAGATTCAGGCCGGCGTGTTTCAGAAGCTCGACAAGTCCAAGCTGCCCAATTTGAAGAACATGTGGCCCGAGGTGATGGCGCGCCTGGCCAAATACGACCCTGGCAACGAATATGCCGTCAACTACATGTGGGGCACGACCGGCATCGGCTACAATGTCGACAAGGTGAAGGCAGCGCTCGGCGACATGCCGATCGACAGCTGGGATGTGCTCTTCAAGCCCGAGAATGCGGCCAAACTGAAGGACTGCGGCATCAATATCGTCGATGCGCCGGAGGAGACCATGGCCATCGCCATGAACTATCTAGGCAAGGACGGCGACAGCAAGAAGAAAGAAGACCTCGAAGCCGGCGGCGACATCTACACGAAAATCCGGCCCTACGTCCGTACCTTCAACTCCTCTGCCTACATTAACGACCTGGCGAATGGCGATAAATGCATCAGCATCGGCTGGTCGGGTGACGTGCTGCAGGCCAGGAACCGCGCCAACGAGGCCAAAAACGGGGTCAAGGTCGAATACCTGATCCCTAAAGAGGGCACCTATATGTGGTTCGACAATCTGGCTATCCCCGCCGACGCCAGGCATGTCGATGAGGCGCACGCCTTCATCAACTACTTGATGAGGCCGGACGTCATCGCCAAGTCAACCAACTATGTCCAAACCGCCAACGGCAACCTTGCCTCGCAGACGTTCATCGACGAGGGAGTGTTGAAGAACCCTTCGGTCTATCCAACGCAGGAAACGCTCAAGAAGCTTTTCACGATTTCTTCGTACGGCTCCAAGGAGCAGCGCGTCCTCACCCGCCTCTGGACCCAGATCAAGACTGGCAGCTGAAAGGCTGCTCCGGCCGGCGGCGCCTCGGGCGGGGTCTGCCGCCATGTAATGCCTGTAAACTGGATGGGGTAGTCGGTTGGATCGGCAACGCGCAAATCCAAGCTCGCCTGCAACTCAACTGAGAGGAAGAATGCCATTCCAAGATCTGATCCAGCCTGACCTGGGCGCCTATGTCAGCAAGGTGGCCACTCCAGGCGATTTTGCCCAGTTCTGGGCCTCGACCATCGCCGAGGCCCGCGAAGCCGGTGGCGAGGTTCGCATCGTTCCGGCACGGACAACGCTCAAGGCGGTCCAGTCTTTCGACGTCACCTTTCCGGGATTTGGCGGCCATCCGATCAAAGGGTGGCTGATCCTGCCCAAGCAGCGGCAGGGCCGAGTTCCTCTCGTCGTTCAGTATATCGGCTATGGCAGCGGTCGCGGCCTGGCGCATGAGCAACTGCACTGGGCCGCGTCGGGATTTGCTTATTTTCGAATGGATACACGCGGGCAGGGAAGCGACTTGAGCGTCGGCGAGACCGCCGACCCGGTCGGCTCGACCTCTTCGTTTCCCGGCTTCATGACGCGTGGCGTCCTGGACAAGAATGACTACTATTACCGGCGCGTGTTCACCGATGCTGTGAGGGCGATAGATGCTCTTTTGGGGCTGGACTTCATCGATCCCGAGCGCATCGCGGTTTGCGGCGACAGTCAGGGCGGCGGCATTTCGCTCGCCGTCGGCGGCATCGATCCGCGTGTCAAGGCCGTGATGCCCGACGTGCCGTTTCTCTGCGACTTTCCGCGCGCTCTGGGGACTGCCTTGCTCGATCCCTATTTGGAGATCGTCCGTTTCCTGGCGCAGCATCGCGAGAAGAAGGCGAAAGTCTTTGAAACGCTCTCCTATTTCGACTGCGTCAACTTCGCCCGGCAGTCCAAAGCGAAGGCGCTTTTTTCGGTGGCCTTGATGGACGAAGTTTGCCCGCCCTCTACCGTTTATGGCGCGTTCAATGCCTACGCAGGCGAAAAGACCATCGTAGAGTACGAATTCAATAACCACGAGGGCGGGCAGGGCTATCAGGAGCGCGAACAGATGGCTTGGCTCAGCGGGCTGTTCGGTATCAGCTGACGTGACCGGCTAGCACTGCGCTTCGCCCTCGCAGGACGCCTTGGCTTGGCCTGGCAAACCAAGCTCCAACCGGATACCAGCCGTCCTGTTGGTAGCCGCACCGGCAGAGCTCCGCAAGGTGGATGCCATTGGCCTCCCCCTGCTCGGTGTTAGCTTATCCAGTCCCTCGGCCCCCGAGGACCGGAAGGCAGGAGGGGACCCCAACGCCGTCTCGGAAGGTTCTACAATTCGGCGTCGACTGGGGTTCTTGGAAGCTTTTCGAACTTTCTGTCTTGCGCCTCCAGTCGAGATGCGTGCGCTTCGGAAGGAGGTGGGGGCGTATGTCTACGCAGTGGCTCTGCCTCAATCCCTTATGGGTTCGAGCCGGTAGAGCGCTACATCGCGAGACTCACTTTTTGAGAGGCGCTTTTTGCTATCGGACGCACGCGACTTAGTCAGAATTTTCCAATTCTCTGGATTGAGGCTGGCCGCTGCGAAGGTCCCGCGTCGGATCGCGGCGTTGCGCCACTTACCCATCGGAAGCGCAGCGTCCAGCGTTCGATCGGGTCGTCCTCTTCCGCGTCGTCGTCAGGTCCATCGTCCTGACTGATCGTCGCTTACGTGCGGGGATCGAGCAGGCTGCGTGCTACGTCTTCAATATGCGCGCGCATCACCGCCTCGGCCCGAATGCGGTGCTCATCACGGTCTATTCCCTGATGGCGGGCACACTGGGCGGGCTGGCGTGGCTCAGCGACGTTCCCTCCGCAAGCATGTACACTGGCGTGGCGGTGCTCATGGCATGCTGGGGCGCAAGCAGCTGGTCGCAGACGCCGGCCCAACAGCACCGGTTGATCGCAAGCGCGCCCAGGACGCGGCGCTCGCAGTCGCGTTCAATTCGTCGGGGATCTACCTCGGCATTTCGATCGGCACCGCCATCGGCAGCCATGCAATCGGCATCGGCACCTCGACGGCCCTGTGGTACGGATGCGCGCTCGCACTCGCCGCACTCTTCTACATGCTTGTTACAACGGCGCTCCGCAGCACCACCAGCGCCTCCGCGGAAGACACGCACAAACCGATGCGGCCGTAACGCAGGACGCTCGGCACGTGCGGCGCCCTCGATCTCGGAACGCCACCGCTGCCGTCATGCCCGTTTAGGTCGTTCGCCATGCCGGCGAGCTCTATCTGCGCCGGATGCGAAGATAGAGCTCGCTTCGATACCAAATCGGTCAATGGCTTGGGGCGGTTGTAGTCAACTTCGTTTCGCCTCGGCGGCCTGGCGCCCGCTTCGGCAGGCGCCGCGGTCTTTTGGCCGGATCCCGGTTCGCGTTTTTACGGTATGAGCAGGAGCTTGCCCGTAGTCGTTCGGCTTTCTATGTCGGCATGGGCATTCGCCGCTTCCGCCAGCGGATATTCGCCACCGATCCGGATCTTGAGCTTGCCATCGATGATCCAATCGAAAAGTCGAGCCGACCGCGAGCGGAGCAGTTCAGGTGTACGGATATGATGGAAGAAAACGGCGTAGCCGATCTTGATGCTCTTTGGGAGTTGCATGATGTCGATGGGACCGGGACCGCCCAGGACGGGGCCATACCAGCAGAACGTTCCTGAAATCCGGAGCGCATCGAGCGAGCCTTGGAAGGTCGCGGGGCCGGAGCCGTCATAGACGACATGCACACCTTCACCACCCGACAAGCGAACCGCTTCCTTGGCGAACTCGCCTTCGGTATCCACGATGACATGATCGGCGCCCGCCTCGTGGGCGATCGCCACCTTGCCGGCCGAGGAGACGCGCCCGATGACATGCCCGCCCCTCAACTTGATGACTTGGGTCAGGAGCAGACCGAGACCCCCTGCCGCCGCATGGACAAGCGCGATATCGCCGGCCTGCACAGGGTAGAAATCGGTCGCAAAATGACTGGCGGTAAGCCCCTGCATCATCACCGCGGCCGCCATGCGGTCGTCGATCTCGTCGGGGATCGGTACGAGAGCATCGGTCGGTATTGCCGCTCGCTCTGCATAGCTCCCCGGCGCGTAGACCCACGCAACCCGCTGCCCAGGCCGGACATTCTCTACCCCGTGGCCAACCGACACCACCCGTCCGGCCCCTTCCACGCCAAGAGTCTTCGGGTTGGGCATCTCGGTCCACGCTGTGCCGTGTCGCACGCCGATATCCATGAAGTTCACGCCTGCTGCGGCGATCTCGATCAGCGCTTGGCCGGGACCCGGTACGGGCTCCGGCCGCTCGGCAAATTCCATCACCTCCGGCCCGCCCTGCCGGGTCATCACGACTGCTTTCATCGCGATGCCTCCTTGGCCGCCTTCTCGATCAGCCGCGCGACTGGTTCAGGGTTCGACACCATGACTACATGCGAAGCGCCCTTGACCACGACGGTATTCCGCGAGTGAGCTCGTGCGGCCATGAAGGCCAAAGCTTCCGGCGGGATGTTCTTGTCCCCGCCGCCATAGATGAACCAGTTCGGAATCTTCTTCCACGCAGCCCCGGTCTGGGCCTCGCTCAGCGCTGCTTCCGTGATGGGTCGCTGCCCGGCGGCCATCAGCTTTGCCTCGGCGGCGGAAACGTCCGCCGCGAACTGGTCGCGAAATTTGTCCTGTTGGATGTAGAGATCCTTGCCGCCGCCTGACAGCGGTACCGGCGGAGCAAGGGTCGGACCGAGCGTGCTGCCCGGAAACTTGCCCGAAAGCCCGGCGGCCGTCTCGCCGACGTCCGGGGCAAACGCAGCCACATAGACCAGCGCCTTGACATTGGCGTGGCCTTCGGCAGCCTCGCTGACGACCGAGCCGCCATAGGAATGCCCAACCAGGACGACAGGCGATGCAATGCCGGAGACGATATCGGCAACGTATTGCGCGTCATTGGCCACACCCCGCAAGGGGTTGGCGGCGGCCACAACCGAATAGCCGTCTTTCTCGAGAATTTTGACGACGCCATTCCAGCTCGATGCGTCGGCGAACGCGCCGTGAACCAGTACGATAGTGGGCTTAACGGGCGCGGGCTTTCCGGACTGCGCGTACGCGTTGCCGAATACAGCCATGGCGATTGTCAATCCTGCGAGCAGTTTTTTCATCTCATACCCTTTCGATGGTTTTGATTGGTGCGGTCTCATTGCGATGGGAGAAAGTCTAAAACGGAGATATTTCAGTGTTACTTGGCTGAACCCACGGCGGGCCGGCCTTGTTGCGGAAAGCTGAGTTGGTCAGCCCGCGCAATTGCGTGGGCTGATGTGCGACCAGACGATGACCGGCGGCGAGGACGCTTCGGCCAAGGGCACGCCGATGCCGCGCGAACTTCCAGTGATAAGCCATCTTTGCGACATGGCTTCTCCTTCGGCAGGGGTGTCTGCCTCGCAGGCGTTCAGGGTGAGCCGCTAGGGCGCGTACCGCGTGAAGACGTAGTCATGTCCCTGAACGCGCGCCTCATGACAGGCGAAGCAGGTTTCATGCTGGGCCTCGTCAGCCGGTTTACCGTCGACAAACCTGCCGAATCCCCATCCGCCGGTGGCGGCGTATTTCTTCGAATCCTTAACCATGATCTGTACGGTCGTGGCGGTGCCGGGAATGGAGGCGGATTCGAATTCGGCCGATTGGACGTGTTTCCAGGCAAGCTTTGCGAGGAAGGTTCCGTCAGGGAACGGCAATGTTCCTTCACGATATGCCTTAATCGCCACGACGTTGCCGAGGACCGCTCTAAGCTCGTTCAGGGGGTCTGCTTCCTCGGCCGGCGCGACCAATTCCCATTGCCGATATTTATCGGGGACCGTGACGCCATAGATCGGTGATGCCGCCTTGGGTTTCGCATCGTCATTTGCTCCGGCCACCGCGAAGACAGATGCCGCAACGATCCCGCCCACACACGGCACGAGGTGGATAGGTTTCATTGGAAAGCTCCGACATGCCGTCAGAACTTGTCGACGTCGATGACCGCCTGCGCAAAGGCCTGCGGAGCCTCCTGCGGAAGGTTGTGGCCAATGCCGCCCGAGATCAACCGGTGTTCGTATCTGCCGGAGAATTTCTTGGCGTAATTCGCCGGATCGGGATGCGGTGCGCCGTTTGCGTCACCTTCCATCGTGATCGTCGGCACGCCGATCGTTGGAAGCGCCGCAAGCTTCTTTTCCAGCGAATCATATTTTGGCTCGCCCTGGGCCAGGCCGAGCCGCCAGCGATAATTGTGGATCGAGATGGCTACGTGGTCGGGATTGTCGAACGCGGCAGCGGAGCGTTCGAAGGTGGCGTCGTCGAAAGCCCATTTCGGCGAGGCAAGCTCCCAGATAAGGCGGGCGAAATCCCGGGTGTATTTCTCGTAGCCCGCTCGTCCCCGTTCGGTGGCGAAGTAATATTGATACCACCATTGCAATTCGGCCTTCGGCGGCAGCGGCGCCTGGTTCAACGCCTGACTGCCGATGAGATAGCCGCTGACGGACACCACGGCCTTGCAGCGCTCGGGCCAGAGCGCGGCGATGATGTTGGTCGTCCGCGCGCCCCAGTCATAGCCGGCGATGAGCGCTTTCTGGATCTTAAGCGCATCCATCAGGGCAACAATGTCGGACGCCATCGCCGCCTGCTGACCGTTCCTCGGCGTTGCGTCCGACAAGAACCGCGTCGAGCCGTAGCCGCGCAGATATGGCACGATGACCCGATATCCTGCCTCAGCAAGCAGCGGCGCCACATCGACATAGCTGTAAATGTCATAAGGCCAGCCGTGCAGGAGGATGACCGCGGGACCGTCGGCCGGACCGTCCTCGGCATATCCGACGCTCAGCAGGCCCGCGTCGATCAGCTTCATCGAGGAGAACGAGGTCCGCGCCTTTGTGGTTCGGGAAGCGGTCGTTTCCGTCTCGCCGGCCTGAGCTCCGGCAATCCCGATCGCGCCGAGCTGCGCTGCGGCGACCGTCGCGGCAGCGACGCCGAAGAGGTGGCGACGCTGATGGTCGATTTTTTCCGGGTTTCTGACTGCCTTCATTGGTGCACTGCCTTTTCGTAATGACATTTCTCGATAGTGGGCCTGCCCGATCGATCGATATGATCGGCGGGCTAAATCAGGTTGATTGCGACTTCGATGTTGCCGCGCGTGGCCTTTGAGTAGGGGCAGGTCTGATGCGCAGCATCCACAACGGCCTGCGCAACATCCCGCTCGAGCCCAGGCAGACTCACATTGAGGCGCGCGCTGAGGAAGAAGGCTCCTTCTGCAGCGTTCAGATCCGCTTCCGCATCGATTGCGAGACCAGCCGGCAGTGCGATGTTCATCTTGCGAGCGGCGATTGCCATCGCACCCTCGAAACAGGCCGACCAGCCGGCAGCGAATAGCTGTTCCGGATTGGTGCCACCGCCTGGGCCGCCGGGCGTGGAAAGCCGAATGTCAAGCCGACCGTCGGAACTGCGCGACGCGCCGTCCCTGCCGCCGGTAGTGCGGACCTTGGCGGTATAAAGTGGTTTTGCAGATTGAGTCATGACCGCTGTGTTCCTTGCAAAAGGTACTGGGAAAAATCGGGGGAGATGGGCGCGCGACGTCGCTATCGGCGGGCGCGCAAGCAGGTTGGAAGGGCCCGTGGCTGGGCAGGCTTCACCGCATCAGCGATGATGACAATGCAGGCATGATCATTCTCCCTGAGTCGCAGCAGAAGTTCTTGCTGCTTCGAACATAGAGGAGGGTCGCCTGGAGCTCCCGTTATACACTATGATGGGATGTTAGCGCTCACCAGCAGCCGCACGTCTTGGGACCGGCCGCTATCACGTCCTGCCTCAAAGTCGCCGCTCGGGGCGACGAAATCGAACTTTCTGCCACGTAGGTCTTGGAACTCGAACCCGGATCTTCCCCAGCCATCGGACAGGATGCGATGAAAAACGACGTCGTCATATCGCCAGCCGCGCAGACGAGCGACAGGATATCGTTTGGTCCCTTTACGCTGGCGCCGGGCGAAAGGCTTCTTTTGCGGCAAGGCATGCCTGTCGGTCTCGGCACGCGCTCTTTCGACATCCTGGCAGCCTTGGCCGCGCGTCCCAATGAGATCGTCAGCAAGAAGGATCTGCTGGCCCTTGTCTGGCCCGACGCTACCGTCGAAGAAGGCAGTTTGCGGTTTCACGTCGCCAACCTCAGAAAGGCGTTAGGTGACGGCAAGGATGGGGCACGCTACATCGCGACCCTGACG
>NZ_RZOI01001130.1:0-1212 GCF_004022645.1 Mesorhizobium sp. M4A.F.Ca.ET.020.02.1.1
GAGCTCGCCGCGCTCATCCGCCAGCACAAGGTCGAGCTGATCTCGATCGGTAACGGCACCGGCAGCCGCGAGACCGAGAAGTTGGTCGCTGACATGCTGTCGGACCTGCCAGCCGGTTCCGGCCCGAAGCCGCTCAAGGTGATCGTCAGCGAGGCGGGCGCTTCGGTCTATTCGGCCTCGTCGACGGCAGCGGCGGAATTCCCCGGCCTCGACGTGTCACTGCGCGGCGCCGTGTCGATCGCTCGCCGCTTGCAGGATCCGCTTGCCGAACTGGTCAAGATCGAGCCGAAGTCGATCGGCGTCGGCCAATATCAGCACGATGTCGACCAGTACCGGCTCGGCCGCTCGCTGGAAGCGGTGGTCGAAGATGCGGTGAATGCCGTCGGCGTCGATCTCAACACGGCGTCGGCGCCGTTGCTGGCACGGGTTTCGGGGCTAGGCCCATCGCTGGCCGAAGCGATCGTTGCGCATCGCGATGCGACCGGGCCGTTTGCCAGCCGCAAGGACCTGCTCAAGGTGGCGCGGCTCGGACCACGTGCCTTCGAACAGTCCGCCGGCTTTTTGCGCATTGCCAATGGCGCCGAGCCGCTCGATGCTTCCTCGGTGCATCCCGAAGCCTATGGCGTGGCGAAGAAGATCGTCGCAGCCTGCGGCCGCGACGTGCGCGCGCTGATGGGGGATAGTGCCGCGCTCAAGGCGCTCGACCCGCGTGTCTTCGTCGACGAGCGCTTTGGCCTGCCGACGGTGCGCGACATCCTGGCGGAGCTGGAAAAGCCCGGCCGCGATCCGCGCCCCGGCTTCAAGACGGCGACCTTTGCCGAGGGTGTCGACGATATCAAGGACCTGAAGCCAGGCATGCTGCTCGAAGGCACGGTGACCAATGTCGCCGCCTTCGGCGCTTTTGTCGACATCGGCGTGCATCAGGACGGGCTGGTCCATGTCTCGCAACTGGCTGACCGCTTCATCAAGGATGCGCATGAGGTGGTGAAGGCGGGCGATGTGGTGAAGGTGCGGGTCGTCGACGTCGACATCAAGCGCAACCGCATTGGTCTCACGATGCGCAAGGACGGCGACGGCGGTGCCCCGCGGAGCGGCTCGCGCGACAATGGTGGCGGCAGGCCGGCGCCGCGCACGCCGGCGCCGCCGCGCCAGCCGGAGCCGCCGGCCGCGCAGGGCGCGTTCGGCGCGGCGCTTGCCGAGGCCATGAAGCGG
>NZ_RZOI01001131.1:0-1176 GCF_004022645.1 Mesorhizobium sp. M4A.F.Ca.ET.020.02.1.1
GTGATGAATCGCACGCGCCATGTCGAGCCGGAGACGGCCGAGCGCGTGCGCGCGGCGATCGCGGCGCTGCGCTACAGCCCGAATTCGCTGGCGCGAAGCCTCAGGCGCGGCGAGACCAAGACCATCGGCCTGCTTCTGCCGGACAACTCCAACCCGTTCTTCGCCAGCGTCGCGCGCCAGATCGAGGATGCCGGGTTCGTCGCCGGCTATACGGTGATCCTGTGCAACTCCGACGGCAGCGCCGAAAAGGAAGAGCGCTATCTTTCGGTGCTGATGGCCAAGCAGATCGACGGGCTGATCTTTGCCGGCTCGTCCGACCACGCGCGGGTGTTCTCGCGTCTGTTGCCAGATGTGCCGGCGGTGCTGCTCGACCGCGAGATCCATTCCGTCAACGTCGATTCCGTGCTGGTCGACCACGATCACGGCTGCTTTCTCGCCGGCCGGCTCCTGGTCGGGCTCGGGCACAAGCGGATCGGCGTCATCGGCGGCCCGCGCGATTCGAGCTCCAGCCCGGCCCGCCTGCGCGGCTTCACCCGGGCGCTGGGGGAAGCAGGCGTCGACCTGCCTGCCTCAGCAGTGGTCGATTCTGATTATCATTTCGCCGGCGGCCGGCTGGCTATGGAGCGGCTGCTAACGCAGGCGCCCGACATCACGGCGGTATTCGCCTGCAACGACCTGATGGCCATGGGCGCCATCACCGCGCTGCGTTCGCGCGGATTGCGCGTTCCCGACGACATGTCGCTGGTCGGCTTCGACGACATCCCCTACGCCGTCACCACCTGGCCGCCGTTGACGACGATCGCGCAGCCGGTGGAGAAGATCGGAACGCGGGCAGTGAGCCTGCTGCTGGAACGTCTCGGCGAGCCGGCCGCGCCGTCGCGACGGGAAGTCCTGACGCCTGTCCTCGTCGAACGCGAAAGCTGCGCGCCGTTGCGCGGGTAGCGCGTAATCTCCCCCCTTGAGGGGGAGATGTCGCCGAAGGCGACAGAGGGGGTCGCTGCGCATGAAGCGCCAACCTCCATCTGCACAAGCAGGCCGAGCCCAGTCGAACCGACCCCCTCTGGCCTGCCGGCCATCTCCCCCTCAAGGGGGGAGATACGTGCTCATTCCCTCAAGCCGCCGGCTGCAAACCTGCCCTCAAAAGCATGCCGAACAGGTCGCGCGGCTCGTCGGGAT
>NZ_RZOI01001132.1:0-1170 GCF_004022645.1 Mesorhizobium sp. M4A.F.Ca.ET.020.02.1.1
CCTCGTCCCCTCCAACCCCTATATGACCGCCGCCTATCCGCGCATGGACGAGCCGATGTCGCCGGCCGAGCAGATGCCGCAGAGCGAAGTCGATTGCCGCAACGAATTGCGGCGCCTCGGCGTCGTATACACCGACGTGCAGCCGATCCATGAGGGCCAGTGCGGCATCGACTATCCGGTCAGGGTCTCGGCCATCGGCAGCGTCGGGATGAAGCCCTCCGCCACGCTGACCTGCAACATGGCCGCCACCTTCGCCACCTGGACCAGGAACGAGCTCGTGCCGGCCGCCCGCTGGCGGTATTTTTCGGGCGTGAAGACCATCCACCAGGGATCCAGCTATTCCTGCCGCAACATCGCGGGCGAAGGTGTCTTGTCGGAACATGGCAAGGGCAACGCGCTCGACGTGATGAGCATTGAGCTCAACAACGGCGATGACATCGACGTGCGCAAGCCCGGCCTGTTCGCCTTCCGCACCCGCGGCTTCCTCAACAATGTCCGCGCCGACGGCTGCCAGTATTTCACCACGGTGCTCGGCCCTGGCTATAATTACGACCACCGCAACCATTTCCATTTCGACATAAAGAACCGCAGGAGCGGCTATCGCGCCTGCCGCTGACCACCTGCGGTTCCCTTTGCCCAACCGATGCAACGGCGCATAAAATGATGCATGCGTTTGGGAGTGGCCTCTCGTGAGTAAGCGAAGCCTTCGGCGGCGCGCGGCGATCTGGCTGGCGGCACTTTGCGCCGGATATCTCGGGTTGGCCTACGTCGCCGCGCCGGAATTCTGGACCTGGCGCGAGCGCGGCTACCGCACGCAGCATTTCGAGATGGTGACGCATACGCCGCAAGGCATTCCGGGCGACCCGATCAATGTCGGCCTTGTCGGCACCGAAAAGGAGGTCGTCCACGCCTTTGCGGTCGCCGGCTGGGACACGGCCGACGCCATCACGCTGAGAACCGCCATCGACATCGGCGAAAGCGTGCTGTTTTCCCGGCCCTATCCCGATGCGCCGATGAGCAGGCTGCTGTTCGAAGGCCGCGCCCAGGATCTCGCCTTCGAAAGGCCGGTCGGCGACAGTGCCGACCAGCGCCACCATGTCCGCTTCTGGCAGACCAACACGGTTGGCGATGACGGACGCCCGCTCTGGCTGGGTGCGGCGAGCTTCGACC
>NZ_RZOI01001133.1:0-1169 GCF_004022645.1 Mesorhizobium sp. M4A.F.Ca.ET.020.02.1.1
GTGCAGGGCATCGCGGCCGGGGCGAAAAGCGGGCATGTGCTTGTCATCGCGCTGCTCAGCGCGGGCTGCCTGGCGCTCGGCTTCTTCCTCGCGCGCGGCGCCTTCGACACCTCGGTGCAGGTCGTGCTGGACTCCCATGGTTTTCGAGACCGCCGCGCCGGCGACGTGCTGGTGCCGTGGACGAAGGTGCGGAGCGTGCGCCTCACCTCGGGCAAGGGTTCGGCCATGCTCAATTTCGAGCTCACCGAGGAGCCGCCCGACGCCATCAAATACGCGCCGGCCAATGTGGTGAACCGGATCCTACCGTTCGGCAAGACCATCGTGCACATGGAGGTCTCCTCGCTCGACGTGCGCGGCGACGACATGATCGATGCGATCCGCAAATTCGCGCCGCATGTGGTGGTGGATAGGTAGAGCTCCCCCTTCCCCCCTTGTGGGGGAAGGTGGATCGGCGCGCAGCGCAGAGACGGATGAGGGGTGTTCCAGCGGAGTGAGGCGCTGGCGACCGTGTCGCGCCTTTCGCCGCCGGCGGAGGTTTACGCCAAGCTGGAACACCCCTCATCCGTCCGAGCTTCGCTCGGCCACCGCCCGGCCCTTCGCAGGCTCAGGGCGTTCGAAGCTCGAAAAGCCAAGCAATTGGCTTTTTCGTCCGCTAACGCGGACCACTTCTCACCCCACAAGGGGAGAAGGGGAGGTCGCGCGGCTCCCCCACCCGTGCTCTACTCCCCCGGGACCCACCATGATTCGCGCTCTGCTCGCCGCCCTTCTCCTCGCCACGCCGGCCCAGGCCGACGACATGTCGGTGTTCGTCAGGAACCAGCGGTCGCAGGGCGTCGCGCTGGAACTGTTCAGCCGCGACCGCGACACGGTCTGGCCGGGCGGCGACAAGGTCTTCCTCATCCGTCCGGGCGCACGCAAATCCGTGCCTATCTCCTGCAATCCGGGCGAGAACATCTGCTGGGGCGCCTGGGTCAATGGCGACGACCAGGTCTCCGCCGGCGTCGGCCCCGACAACGACCAGCCCTGCGATACATGCTGCTTCATCTGCGTCGAGCATTCCACCGAGACGATCGACCTGGCGGAGTGACGGGGGGCGCCGATCTCCCCCCATGAGGGGGAGATGTCGCCGAAGGCGACAGAGGGGGTCGCCGCGCGTCGAGCGCCGACGC
>NZ_RZOI01001134.1:0-1169 GCF_004022645.1 Mesorhizobium sp. M4A.F.Ca.ET.020.02.1.1
GTCCCGGACCGCTTACGAGGAGCAGGTTCGGGACAGGCGCCCCTCGTTCGATCCAGCAGAAGAGTGTTGAGTCCAATGCCGCATCTGACGCTCGATAACGTCACCGTGCATTATGACGGCCAGCCGGCCCCCGCGGTCGAGCGTGTCTCGATCGACATCGGCAAAAGCGAATCCGGCAGGGGCGACTTCGTCGTGCTGGTCGGCCGCTCAGGCTGCGGCAAGACCTCGCTGCTCAACGTCGCCGCCGGACTGGTGGAGCCGGCGCGTGGCCGGGCCACGATCGCCGGCCAGCCGATCACCGCGCCCGGGCCAGACCGCGCCGTGGTGTTCCAGAATGATGCGCTGTTTCCTTGGCTGACCGCGCGCGAAAACGTCGCCTTCGCGCTCAAGCTGCGCGGCGTGAGCGCCGAGAAGCGGGCGCGGCACGCCGACGAATTGCTCAAGCTCGTCAAGCTCGACAGTGCCGGCGACAAGCGAATTTGGGAACTTTCCGGCGGCATGCGCCAGCGCGTCGGCTTGGCGCGCGCGCTTGCTGCCGAGCCGGAATTTCTTCTCCTCGATGAGCCGCTCGGCGCGCTCGACGCGCTGACGCGCGAGCGCATGCAGACGACGCTGCTCGATCTGTGGGCGGCTGCCGAAGTCGGCGTGCTGATGGTCACACACGGCATCGAGGAAGCGCTGGTGCTTGCCACCCGTATCGTCGTGCTGGCGCCGGGACCCGGCCATGTCGTGCGCAGCTTCGAGACCGAATTCGGCCGGCGTTATGCCGGCGGCGAGCCGATCCGCGCGATCAAGGCGGATCCGGCTTTCGCCGCAGCCCGCGCCGAGTTGACTGACACGATTTTCGAAGGAGAGCCGGCATGAGCGTTGGCAGCTACACGGAGCGGCCGGCAGCAAGGGCCGGCGAGAATGACGCCCTGTCGGTGCCATGGTCGCGGCCGCGGCGGAACCGCAGGGGCGTTTCAGCGCGCCTGATCAGCGCGATCACCCTTCTTGCGCTGTTGGCGGCATGGGCTGCATCGGCCGAGCTGCAGCTGGTGTCACCGGTCTTCCTCCCGTCGCCCGCCGCCGTCTGGGCAAAGTTCGTCACAGTCGCCCGCGAGGGTTTCGTCGATGCGACGCTGCTCCAGCATGTCGCCGCCAGCCTCTGGCGCGTGTTCGCGGCGCTG
>NZ_RZOI01001135.1:0-1165 GCF_004022645.1 Mesorhizobium sp. M4A.F.Ca.ET.020.02.1.1
GTCATCCTCCTCATGGGCGTGGGGGGCGTGGCCGCCGGCGGCATCTGGATTGGTGCCGTCGGCGCGCTCCGCCATTACCGCGCCGTCAACGAGACCATCTCCAGCCTGCTGATGGCCTACATCGCCATCGCGCTGATGAATTACCTGGTTGAAGGCCCGCTGCGCGATCCGGCCTCGCTCAACAAGCCCTCGACCCAGCCGCTCGCCGACATCTACCGCATCGGCAACATCCTGGGCATGGAGGTGCATTGGGGCCTCGTCGTCGGCATCCTCGCCTGCGTGCTCTCCTGGCTGCTGATCGAGAAGACCCGCTGGGGCTTCGCCGCTCGCATCGCCGGCGGCAATGTCAGGGCGGCGCAGGTGCAGGGCCTTGCCGTCGGCCCGCTGATCGTCGGCTTCACCGCGCTTGCCGGCGGCTTCGCCGGGCTTGCCGGAATGCTGGAGGTCGCCGCCGTGCAAGGCAGCGCCAACGGCTCGCTCGCCGCCGGCTACGGCTATACCGGCATCCTCGTTGCTTTCCTTGCCCGCCACAATCCGCTCGCCATCATCCCGGTCGCCATCCTGCTCGGCGGCATCGACGCCTCCGGCGGCCTGATCCAGCGCCGCATGGACCTACCCGATGCGACCGTGCTTGTGCTGCAGGGCATGCTCTTCATCGTCATCCTGTTCAGCGAGACCCTCTACGGCCGCTTCAAGCCCTTCAACCCGGACCTCTGGCAGGGGCCTGATGTCCTGAAGGGGAGCGCCTGATGGAAACGACCGACATCGGCCTCTGGGGCGTGCCGCTCGCCATACTGGGCGGCGCCATCCGCGTCTCCACCCCCTTCATCTTCGTGTCGCTCGGCGAAGCCATCACCGAGCGCTCCGGCCGCATCAATCTCGGCCTCGAGGGCACGCTGGTGTTCGGCGCCATGAGCGCCTACGCGGTCGCCGTGATGACCGGCTCGCCATGGCTCGGCCTTTTTGCGGCGGCAATCGCCGGCCTCTGCTTCGGTCTCTTCCATGGCTGGATCTGCAAATTCCCGAAGGTCAACGACATCGCCATCGGCATCGCCCTGATGCTGTTCGGCTCTGGGCTAGCCTTCTTCTTCGGCAAGCCGTTCATCCAGCCCTCGGCGCCGGACCTGCCAGCGATCCCGTTCGGTGCCTGGTCGAACATCCCGCA
>NZ_RZOI01001136.1:0-1165 GCF_004022645.1 Mesorhizobium sp. M4A.F.Ca.ET.020.02.1.1
CGCTTCAAGAACCTGTCGGCCGATATCCGCAAGGCCGAGGCGACGCTGCTACATCTGCGCTGGACGCTGGCCAAGACCCAGGAGGGCGACGCGCGTTCGGCACTTGCCGCCGCGACGACGCTGGTCGGAGACCGCGCCGCCGCGCAGATGGCCGCCGCCAGGGAACAAGGCATCGGCGCCCACAGGCTGCCGGACCTGCGCGACGCCGAAGCTGCCGCCGCCGCCGCCTTCCAGCGCCTGTCGATCGCCAAGACACAGATCGAGGAAGAGGCCGGCCGCATCCGCTCCCGCCAGGTCGAGCTTGAGCGCCGGCTGCAGCAGCTCGACGGCGACATGGCCCGCGAGGAGCGCATGGTGCGCGACAATGCGGATATCCTGGAGCGCCTTCGCGCCGAGGAAGCTTCGCTCAACTCCGAGAATGCCGGTGCCGCCGAGCGCGAGGCCACGACGCGCGCCGCCTTCGAACAGGCCGGGGCGACGCTCTCGCAGAGCGAAGCAAAGCTTGCCGCGCTGACCGCCGAACGGGCCGAGGCCGCCGCCTCGCGGCATCAGATCGAACGAACACTGCGCGAGACCGCCGAGCGTCGCGACCGCTTTGCCCGCCAGCTCGCCGAGGTCGACCGCGAGCTTTCCGACATCGTCGCCCGCATTTCCGGCCTGCCCGATCCGGCCGAGAAGCGGCTGCTGGTCGAGGACGCGCTCGCCCGCCTGGAAGAGAGCGAGGCCGGCGCCATCGCCGCCGAGCAGGCCGTCGCCGAGGCGCGCGGCTCCGAAAGCGCCGCCCGCCCGCCGCTACAGGACGCCAAGGCGGAGTTGCAGCGCATCGAGACCGAAGCCCGCACGCTTTCCAAGATTTTGAATGCCGCCAGCGGCGATCTTTTCCCGTCCGTGCTGGAGCAGCTCAGCGTCGAGCGCGGCTACGAGACCGCGCTGGGCGCCGCCCTCGGCGAGGATCTCGACGTGCCGCTCGACCGCAGCGCGCCGGTGCATTGGGGCGAGAGCGCGATCCAGCCGGGCGATGCAGCGCTGCCCGACGGCGTGAAGAGCCTTGCCAGCGTCGTGCGCGCGCCCTCCCAGCTTGCCCGCCGGCTGGCGCAGATCGGTATCGTGGCGGCTGCCGATGGCCGCCGTCTCCAGGCCCTGCTTGCGCCCGGCCAGCGGCTGG
>NZ_RZOI01001137.1:0-1161 GCF_004022645.1 Mesorhizobium sp. M4A.F.Ca.ET.020.02.1.1
CCGCCTGCAGCATCAGCGAGGCGCCGACCTGGACCGTCGGGCCTTCGCGGCCGATCGAGGCGCCGCAGGCGAGGCCGACGACGGTGAGCGCGATCTTGCCCGCCACCAGCCTGAGCGACAGGATGCGGCTGCGATCCTCCTCGTCGCGCAGATGCCGCGCCGCGATCGCCTGCGGAATGCCGCTGCCTTGCGACCCCGGGAAGAAGGAATGCGCCAGCCAGGCGCAAAGGACAAAACCGAGGGGCGTCACCACGAGCGGCAGATAGAAGCGCCAGCCGCCCTCATTGCCGGTCATGATATGGAACAGAGCCTGCGCGCGGTCGGCAAGCAGCGCGAACAGGACGCTGATCAGGCCGATCGAGACGGCGCCGGCCCAGAAGACGAGACGCGGCTGCCAGACGCGCCGCGACACCCACATGGCGTGCGAACGCCGCAGCAAGCGGTATTTTCGGGATATGCCGGCCATGACGAGCCTCGTGGTGATAGGCCCGGCCTAGCACAATGACGGAGCCGATCAACCCGCGCGGCGAGTCCGACGCTATGCCGGCAACGTCTCGGAACGGGGTTCAAGCAGATGTGATCGGAATACCCGCCGGCGTGCCGGCCGGCGGGAAGGTCGGCGTGCGTGCTTGGCGATGTTCACATCGCCATTTTTTCACACTCGGCCTGGGCCTTCTTGGTCGAGGTGTCGATCATGTAGGTTTTGCCCTTGGCGTCTGTCATCATCATCATGCAGTGCTTGATTGGCTTCGCCATCTTCATCATCTCGGCGCTCATCTTGGCGTCCGGCATCATCGTGCCCATATGGCCGTCGGGCGTGATCGCCGTTACCTGGCCGGCCTTCATCATGGTCATCGTTCCCATCGTGTCTTCGGCAAATGCCTGTGTCGCGGAAAGGCCGAGGAGGCCAGCGATGACAATAAGCTTGATCGAGTGCATTCCGCATACTCCCATTTTGCAGGGGCACAGTTGCCCCTTTCAGGGTTCGCGAAGGCGCCTTGGGTCGTTACGCCAACACGAATATGTGATCGATTTGCGCAGTGCGAGGGATGCGGCGCCGCCTCGCGGCGGTCGAGCGAATGATGACACGACTGGCAAGGTCGCGCCCGCCCCGCATGACTCCGCTCCGAACCTGTGCTATGCGCCGCGCTTCATTTCGGG
>NZ_RZOI01001138.1:0-1160 GCF_004022645.1 Mesorhizobium sp. M4A.F.Ca.ET.020.02.1.1
CCGCCCGCCCGCCGCTCCTTCCGCACCATCCGCACCCGCTCGCGCGGCACGCTCGACCTCAGGCGTTCACTCAGCGAAATCGTCAGCGCCGACGGCGACATTCCTTCGCCGCAGCTCCGCCGCCGTCAGACCGTGCCGCGCAAGCTGCTCCTGCTCATCGACGTCTCCGGCTCGATGAAGCTCCATACCGCCGATTACCTGAAGTTGGCGCACGCCGCCGTGCAAGGCGCGGACAGGGCGGAAATCTTCACCTTCGGCACTCGGCTCACGCGCATCACCTCGGCGCTGCGCACCCGCGATCGCGACCAGGCGCTTGCCCGGGCGGCGGCTTTGGTCGACGACTGGGACGGCGGCACCCGAATGGGGCCGACGCTGCTCGCCTTCCTGACCGTGCCGCGTTTTTCCGCCTTCGCCCGCGGCGCGGCGGTGGTCATCCTTTCGGATGCGCTGGAGCGCGGCGACCACGCCGATCTCGAGACCGCGATGCGTCGCCTGAGCGCCCGCGCCTTCCGATTGTCGCTGGCGACGCCGCTCGCCGGCGATCCGCGTTTCCGGCCGGCGACGGCGGCGCTGCGCGCCATCCTGCCGGTGCTCGACGATCTGGTCGACGGCTCGTCGCTGAAGAGCCTCACGGATTTCATCCTGTCGCTCGCCCGGCCCGCTCCGTCGGCCAAGGCCATCTGGAAAAGGGTATCGTGATGCAGAAGGCGATCGACGCGCATTTCCACATCTGGCGCCAGAAGGACCAGCCCTGGCTGGTCGGACCGATGGTGCCGCGCATCTTCGGCCCCTACGAGCCGATCCGCCGCGACTATCCAATCGAGGAATTCCTCGAAGACCAGAAGGGGTCTGGCGTCGAAAAGACCGTCTATGTCCAGACCAACTGGGCCAAGGAGGATTTCGAGAAGGAAGTCGCCTTCCTGCAGAAGACCGCCGACGAAACCGGCTGGCCGCACGCCATCGTCGGCTATGCCGACATGACCGCCGACGATGTCCGGCCGCAGATCGACCGGCTGATGAAATACAAGCTGCTGCGCGGCGTGCGCATGCAGTTGCACTGGCACGAGACGCTGGCTTTCCGCTTCGCCGCCTCGGCAGACCAGGTCATCGATCCCACAGTGCGGAAGAATGTGGCGCGGCTGAAGGACTACGGCCTGTCC
>NZ_RZOI01001139.1:0-1157 GCF_004022645.1 Mesorhizobium sp. M4A.F.Ca.ET.020.02.1.1
ATGCGCCACGCGTCGCGGGAGCTCATCGCCGCACTGGCTGCCTTGCCCTGCCATGCAGTTGGCGAAAGGACTGCGGAAGCGGCGCGCAAGGCAGGCTTCGTGTCGGTGAGCGAAGGCCCCGGCGATGCCGTGGCGCTGGCCGATGCGATCGCCGGCGGCTCTCCGGCAGGGACGATCGTCTATCTCTGCGGCCGCGTGCGCTTTCCTGCCTTCGAGCAGCGCCTCTCGGCGGCCGATATTCCGGTCCGCGCCGTCGAAACCTACGACACGATCGCGCTCAACTATTCTGACGCGGATGTGGTTGCGCGGCTGTCCGGCGGGCCGGTCGATGCGGTCCTGCTCTATTCGGCCAAAGCCGCCCTGGCGATGCAGGTCCTGATCCGGCGACCGGCGCTCGGCGATCATTTTGAAAAGACCAGATTTTTCGCGCTGTCGGGACGTATCGCCGCAGCGCTCGACGGCGTCGCTCCCGAACGGGTTCGCGTCGCCGGGGAACCGCAGGAAGACGCGCTGATCGGGCTATTGCTGGCCGGACGCTAAGCAGATTCCGAAAAGTGTCACACGGTTTTCCGACAAGAATCTGCGACAAGACAAAATGCCTAAGCAGGCATTCGTTGGCTTGCCAAGGAATGCCTGCTTAGGGTCTGTGTCATCACGCCGCCCCTTTTCACCGCTTGGTGATGTGCTAGAGCATCCTTCAGCTCTAGACCCTTTGAACCATCCCAAGCCAATTTGCGGAGCCCAAGCAATGGTCAAGACGCCGAAGATGCGACATTCGAAGAGCCGCCGCGAGCCGGTGACGATCGAACTCGAGCCCGGCGCCGTCTCGCGCATCGTCGAGGAGGATGCGGCGAAGACTGTCGAGGCCGAGGCGGAGGAAGCCGCAAGCGCTTCGCAACCCGAGGCCCCGGCGGAGCCGGTGCATGCCGACCAGGTCGATCATGAGCCCTGGGAGCACAGCGACGCCGCAACGCAGGCCGGAACGGAAGACGCCGCCGCCAAGGGCTCGGATGAGGCGGAACGCCCCTATCCGGCTGGGTCCGACCTGCCGCCGAATCAGACGCACGCTTCCGACTACAGTTTCGAGGATGCCTCGGCCAGGGCGGCCGCCGAAGACGCGCCGAAAGCAACCCGCGCGAGGGAGGACTATATGGCAC
>NZ_RZOI01000113.1:0-11600 GCF_004022645.1 Mesorhizobium sp. M4A.F.Ca.ET.020.02.1.1
GCCTCATAGAATGGTTGGCAGCGCGCTTGTCGCCGCCACCCATTCGAACACGGCGAGGCAATCCTCGAAGGCGGCGGGATGCAGATGCTCCGGCGCCAGGCGGTAATCGGCCGACAGAATCTCGGAGCCGGTGGCTGCGCAGAACTCGGCGCAGATGTCGTCATGGCTGTCGAGGTCGCCGAGCACGAAGCCGCCGCCGTGATAGTAGACGACGATCGCCCGCGACGCCTTGCCGGCCAAACGGTAGCGCCGGATCGCGATGTCGCGGCCGTCGGCGGCGACCACGCCGTCACTCACCGTGACATCAGCCGGACGGCCTGGATGGAAGGCCCGGCACATCGCGTTGTAGACCGCCCGTTGCTCCGCGATCGGCCGCGCCACGATCGCGGGCGGGAACCAGGCATTGACCTGGTCGATATAGTCCCACAGCTCCGGGTCGAGCAGGGTGGCGTATTTCCCCCACCTGGCCGCTTCGATCTGGTTCGTGCCCATCGGCTTGCAGTCAGAGCTCGTCGTAGAGCCGGGCCGCATTGTCGTAGGTGAAGCGCAGCGGCACCGAGCCCTCGACCTGCCACGCATCGACCGTGTCGCCCGCCAGCAGCCGGCAGGCATCGAGCGTGCCGGTGACGGCGCCGCCATAGAGCCGGTTGGCGAGATTGAGGATGGCGGTCTGGTGCATGGCCGCGCTGCCGCTGCCGCAGGCATCCTTGACCAGCAGCACGCGGAAACCAAGCGCCACCGCATCTTTCACCGTGGCGTCGATGCAGGCCTCGGTCCAGACGCCGGCAATCACCAGCCATTCGATGCCCGCCGTCTTCAGCCGGTCGGCGAAGGCGCCGTTGCCGAAGGCGCTGGCCTCGGTCTTGACCAGCATCGTCTCGCCCTCGGCCGGCGCCACTTCCGCGCAGATCGCCGTCAGCGGATCGTCCTTGTCCGAGAAGGCCGACTTGCCGCTGGCGTCCACCGGATGGAACGGCCGCGCCTCGGCAAGGTCGACGATGTAGGCGAAGTGGTAGAGCGGCACGAAATTGCGCCGCGCCGCCGCCTGCAGCCGCTGCACGTTGGCGAGGATGTCGCCGAACCTGTCGACCAGATAGCGTTCGTCCTTGCGATGCTCCTCCTGGAGATCGATGAACACTGCGGCCACCTTGCCGCGCCGGATGGAGATCGGGCTTTTCATGCGGATTCTCGCGCTTCGTCATTCAAGGGCGAAGCAGCCGCGAAGCGGCATTGCGAAGACCCTGGAATCCATGCCGTTACCTCTAGCGAAAAATGCAGCGGAACAGAATTCTGCACCGATGCAACGCTCCGAAGTAACGGCATGGATCCTAGGGTCTGCGCCGCGTCGCTTCGCTCCTTGCTTCGCCCTAGGATGACGACGTCACATTTGCTGCGGCCAATCTCGAAGGCCTGCGATAGCGTATGGGCGGCGCCAACAGAGCGTATCGGCATCAAATCGCTCATTCCAAGAACTCGTCCTCATACGGAAACCGCGACAGCAACTCCGTCCCGGTCTCGGTGATCAGGATCTCGTCCTCGAGCTTGACGCCTTCGCGGCCGCCTTTCTCGCCGATATAGCTTTCGACGCTGACCACCATGCCGGGCACGATGATGCCGTCACGGCCGTATGTCTCGTAATCCATCGCGTGGGCGATGAACGGCGTCTCGCCATGCATGCCGACGCCATGCATGACCGAGGTGTAGCGCTGGTCGACGAAGCGGTCCGGGATCTTCCAGGCCTTTTCGGCGATCTCGCGAAAAGCCATGCCGGGCTTCACGATGCCGATGTTGTGCTGCACCTGGTCGTGCGCCATGCGGTAGAGCGATTTCTGGTAGGCGGTCGGCTTGCCCGGCCCGCAGCGGAAGGTGCGCGAGAAATCGGAATAATAGCCGTAGCAGCCGATCGTGTCGGTATCGAGCGCGACCAGCTCGCCCGGCCTTATCTTGCGGCCGCTCGCCTCGCTGAACCATGGATTGGTGCGCTGTCCGGAGGTGAGCAGCCGCGTCTCGATGAACTCGCCGCCCTGGCGGATCACCTCGCCATACATGATGGCGAACAGCTCGTTTTCGGAGACGCCCGGTTTGATCGCTTCGCGCACTGCGGAGACAGCCGCTTCGGCCCCGGCCATCGAGGCCTGCAGGCACTTCACTTCCTCCGGCGTCTTGACTGCGCGTACCGCCAGGATCTCGCCCTGGCAATCGCGGACCTCGCAGCCGCGCTTTTCCAGCGCCAGCGCCTGCAGATGGCTGCAGCGGTCGAGGCCGATCTTCATAGAGCCGCCGCCATGCTCCTTCAGAAGCTCGGTGATTTCGTCGGCGAACGGACCGGCCGTCTCGTCGTCGCGGCCGGAGACGGATGACCACACCAGCTTCGAGGGTCGCGCTTCGTCGATCGTGTCGAGCACCATCGAGACATGGTAGCTCTGCGGATATTCGAACAGCACGACCGGCCCTTCGGTCGGGATGAAGAAATAGCGGGTCGAGTTGCGCAGGAAATAGCCGAACATGTTGCGCGAGCCGGTGGCGTAGCGCTGGTTGTAGGGATCGAACAAAACGACCGCGCCATAGCCCGCCTCGCGCATCCAGCCGCGCAGTTTTTTGAGCCGGCCCTTGCGCAGCGCGTCCGCATCGATGAAGGACGGCTCGGTGTCGGACAACCACATGCCGCCGGCGGGATCGGCCGCGGCCGGATGGCGCATGCGGTCCTTGAAATCCACATCCTCGGTGCTGTCGGGGTCGAAAACGACGATGCTCATGGCGGTGCCTCCTAATGCGGAGAACATGGGCTATGCGTTGCACGAAGTGTGTGCGGATTCCCGCAAATGTCGTGCCGGATGCCGCAGGCGTGGCGGATGGGAAACGATAGCACCGTGATCCTTTCGCGCCCCCTCGGTCCCGCCAGCGTCTCACCATTTCAGCACAAGCGAAGAAGCTACTGCCTTCGCATCGCCTTCGGCGCGTGCCCGTGCTCCTCGCGAAACGCCCGCGCAAAACTCGACATCGACGCAAACCCACACGCCAGCGCGACATCGCGCACCATAAGTGTCGAATGCGCCAGCAGGTCGGCCGCCCGTTTCAGCCGCAGCCGCCGGTAATAGCCATTGGGCGAGATATCCAGCTCGGCGCGGAAATTGCGCTCGAGTTTGTCCGGGGAAACGCCGAGCCTTGTCGCCAGCTCCGCCATGCCGAGCCGCTCCTCGACCGCATCCTCCATGATGGCGATGGCCGACAGCACCAGCTCGTTCTGCACGCCGGTGCGCAGCCTGAGCGGCATCAGCTTGCGATCGACGCTCGATCGCAAAGGACTGTGCACGAACCATTCGGCGACGCCCGCCGCGAGCTCGGCGCCATAGTCGCCGGTGATGATCTCTAGCATCATGTCGAGGCTGCCGACGCCGCCGGCCGAGGTGAAACGCTTGCGGTCGATGACGAAGAGATCGCGCCTGAGCTCGATGTCCGGGAAAGCCTCGGTGAAGGCGGCCTGGCTGGTCCAGTGCAGGGTGCAGGCATGGCCGTCGAGCAGGCCGGCGCGGGCGAGGAAGAACGCTGCATCCGCCACCGCGCCGATATGCGCGCCGCCGCGCAGGCTCTTGCGGATCCAGCTCACCGCCTCTTCGGCGACGAGATGGTCGGCATCGCCGCCCGAACAGACGACGATGCGGTCGACCTTCGGCGCGTCGGAGGCGGAAAAGCCGGGCTGGATGACGACGCCGTTCGAAGCCTCGACCGTGCCCTCATCGGCGCCGACGATCACCCAGCGGTAGCATTCGCGCCTGGCAAGCACATTGGCCGCGCGCAGCGGTTCGATCAGCGACGAGAACGCCATCATCGGAAAGCCAGGGAAGACCAGCACGGCGAAGGCGAGGGGGGCTTCGCCCGCCGCCGGCTGCGCGCGGTCGCGTTTGCGGTTGGCGGAATTGGAAGTCACGATGCTCTTTCCTGAGGCGGCTGGAACTGTAGCGGGTGGCCCGGCCGGCTGGCAACGGGGACGCCGGTCAACCAGCCGTTCACCAAGCAAGATAGGCAAACCTTAAGCGGAAATTGCGAGACTTGACGCAAGGTCAAGGTGATGAAACGCCGGAGGCTTTCCGATGGAACTGAACTACGACTTCGAATTCCAGTCGATTTTTCCGAAGGCCGTCTGGCTCGTTCCCGAGTGCAAGCGTTTGCTGGACGAGGTTGGTATCGCCCATAACGTCCAGGGAAACCATGTCCCGGCCTTTGTCGATCCCGCGACCATCGTCGCCCTTCGGCGCGAGCCCGACAAGATCAGGACGATGATGCTGGAGGCCGGCTGGCGCCTGCTGCCCTATGAGGGCGAAGCCTCGCCGGAAAAGGCGCAGTTCCTGATCCCGCAATTGCTGGAGATCCATGCCAAGGCTGAAAGCCGCGCCTGTGATGCCCACGCCGCCAAATATGCGGTCTTTGATCTCTTCGGCTTCACTAAGAAGCTGACCATGGGCGAGCTCATCGGCGCCGACGGCAGCCCGACCTGTTCGGAACTGACCCGGCATCGAATGCAGGGCGCGCGGCCGGCATCCGGCTTCGAGATCTACAAGGCGCTGATGGCGATGGCGGGCGACGAGAGAAATCATCCCACCGCCGAGCTCGCCGCGCCGCCGCCGCCAGTCAAGCCGGCCGCACCGACGTCCGGCCCGTTTGCGCGCGTCGCCCGCGTGTTTGGACGCCGGCAAAACTGACACGTGTCCGAAATCGCGGCGGAATTCATGATAGTCTCGCCGCTCGCTTGGTGGCAGAGAGAGCCGAGCGGGCTCTTCTGCGCCCTGGCAACGGAGGCATGGCGATGTTTGCGGCAAAGACCATCGAGAGCACGGACAAGGCGGCCTTCTACAATGAACTCGCCGCGCAGCTGAAGGCGTTGCTCGACGGCGAGCGCGACTCGATCGCCAACGCAGCCAACACCTCGGCGCTGATCTACCAGATGGTGCCCGACCTCAACTGGGCCGGCTTCTACTTCCTGCAATCGGATGAAGAGCTAGTGCTCGGACCCTTCCAGGGCAAGCCGGCCTGCGTACGCATCGCCGTGGGCAAGGGCGTGTGCGGCACGGCGGTTGATTTGGGCATGTCGATGCTGGTCAAGGACGTCCACGATTTTGCCGGCCACATCGCCTGCGACGCGGATTCGCGCTCGGAACTGGTGGTGCTGCTCAGGGACAATGACGGCGTCTTCGGCGTGCTTGACCTCGACAGCCCGCTGCCCGGCCGCTTCGACAAGGACGACCAGGCCGGCATCGAGAAGCTGGCCGCGATCTTTGTCGCGGCAAGCTCCTTCGAGGATAAGGGCATTGATATTCAGATGAGGCCGGCCTGACCTGAATCTCAACATGCCCACTAGGCGAACTTCACCAGCGTCAGACTAAACGCTGCGATGAACAGGAAGGCCGAGAAGGCCAAGACGAGTGGGCGCAGGCCGCGCGAGCGGAGCTGCGAGATGTCGGCCTGGAGGCCCATGGCGGCGAGCCCCATGGTCAGCATGATCTGGGTGGCCAAAGCAATCGCCGAATGCACTGCGGCCGGCATGGCGACCAGGCTGTTCAGCCCCACCACCGCGACGAAGGCGACGACGAACCACGGCATCGGCGGCTTCGCGGCCGAGCTGTCGGCGTTGCCGCGGCGTGCCATCAGGCCGAGCGTGATCACCATCGGCGCCAGCATGGCGACGCGCGTCAGCTTGGCGACGGTCGCCGTCTCGCCGGCCTGGGCGCCGTCCTGGAAGCCGGCGCCGATAACTTGCGCCACCTCATGGATTGACGCGCCGGCCCACAAGCCGAAAGCGTGCTGGTCGAGGCCGAGCACCGGCGCCAGCAGCGGGAAGCCGAGCATGGCGACGGTGCCGAACAGCGTGATCGCGGCAACCGCGTAGGTGACGTCCTCGTCGCGCGCCTCGGTGACGATGTTGGTGGCGACGATCGCCGAGGCGCCGCAGATCGAGGTGCCGGCGGCGATCAGTTGCGCCAGCTTGCGGTCGACGCCGATCAGCCGGCCGAGCGTGATTGTGAAGACGAAGGTGGCGCCGAGTGTGGCCGCAATGATGCCGACGCCGCCAATGCCGATCGCCGCGACCTGGCCGAGCGTCAGCTGGAAGCCGAGCAGCACGATGGCGAAGCGCAGCAGCCGGCGCTGCGCAAAGGCGATGCCGGCCTTGGCATGGGCGGGCGTGCCGAGCACGTTGGAATAGATCATGCCGGCCACCACGGCGAGGATCATCGGGCTGAGCAGGGCAAAGCCGGAGACATTGCGCGCCGAATAGGCGACGCTGGTGATCATCGCCGCCAGCACAAGCCCCGGGACGACGCCGGACGAGATCGAAGTCAGGGCAGAGCTACTGCCGGTGGAGGTCAGGCCGTTTGGAAGATTGTTCGCGGTGGCGGGCAGGACGGGCAAAGGGGTTCTCCAGGCGCCTTCGTCGTGGGAATGCCATTCCGAAACCAATCTTTCCAACGAATTGTTTGAGTTATAATGATCGAGTTTTCCGAACGATTGAGCACGGTCCTGTCTTAATAGACGTCGTTTTCCCGAAACCGCCGCATTGTCTTGGGCGGTATCGATGGCGAATTCCACACGCTGGCTCAATCACCGCCGCTTGCGTTTGACAGGGCGGCTGCCGCATCGTTATTTCTGGCCGTATACGACGATCACTCGCCACAAGCGAAGCCCGCTGGCCCACAGGGAGCGAAAAGCATGTCTCACAATCTGCAGTTCTACATCGACGGCGCCTGGGTCGATCCGGTGGTGCCCAATAATCTCGATGTCATCGATCCGTCCACCGAGGACGCCTTCGCGCAGATTTCGCTCGGCACCAAGGCCGATGTCGACAAGGCGGTAGCCGCCGCCAGGCGCGCCTTCAACAGCTTCGGCTTCACCTCGGTTGAGGAGCGCCTCGATATCCTCAACCGCGTCATCGAGGTCTACAAGAAGCGCAGCAAGGACCTGGCGCTGGCAATCTCGCGCGAGATGGGCGCGCCGCGCCAGATGGCGCTGGACAGCCAGGTTGGCGTCGGCCAGGCGCATCTGGAGAAGATGGCCGAGGTGCTGAAGAGTTTTCAGTTCCGCCACGTGAAAGGCTCCTCGCTCATCGTCAAGGAGCCGATCGGCGTCGTCGGCCTGATCACGCCATGGAACTGGCCGCTCAAC
This sequence comes from Mesorhizobium sp. M4A.F.Ca.ET.020.02.1.1, assembly GCF_004022645.1. Classification (NCBI taxonomy): domain Bacteria; kingdom Pseudomonadati; phylum Pseudomonadota; class Alphaproteobacteria; order Hyphomicrobiales; family Phyllobacteriaceae; genus Mesorhizobium; species Mesorhizobium sp. M4A.F.Ca.ET.020.02.1.1. The sequence continues at coordinate 7,156 of NZ_RZOI01000113.1, forward strand.
CAGATCACCTGCAAGGTCGGCCCGGCGCTCGCCGCCGGCTGCACCATGGTGCTGAAGCCGTCGGAGATCGCGCCGCTCGACGCCATCATCTTCGCCGAGATCATCGACGAGGCCGGCGTGCTGAAGGGCGTCTTCAATCTCGTCAACGGCGATGGCCCGACCGTCGGCCAGGCGCTGGCCAGCCATCCCGATGTCGACATGATGTCGTTCACCGGCTCGACCCGCGCCGGCATCCTGGTCGCCAAGGCCGCCGCCGACACGGTCAAGCGCGTGCATCAGGAGCTCGGCGGCAAGTCGGCCAACATCCTGTTCCCCGATGTCGATCTCGAAAGGGCCGTCACCAAGGGCGTCGCCGGCTGCTTCGGCAACAGCGGCCAGTCCTGCAACGCGCCGACCCGCATGTTCGTGCCGCGCGACCGTCACGACGAGGCGGCCGCCTATGCTAAAACGGCGGCGGAAAAATTCACCGTCGGCCCGGCCGACGCGCCCGGTTCAAAACTCGGCCCGGTGGTCAGCCAGCTGCAGTTCGACAAGATCCAAGGGTTGATCCAGAGCGGCATCGACGAAGGCGCGACGCTTGTCGCCGGCGGCCGCGGCCGCCCGGCCGAGCTCAACCGCGGCTACTATGTCCGCCCGACCGTCTTCGCCGACGTCATCCACGACATGCGCATCGCCACCGAGGAAATCTTCGGGCCGGTGCTGGCGATCATGCCCTACGACACGGTCGAGCAGGCGGTCGAGCAGGCCAACGACACCGTCTTCGGCCTTGCCTCCTACATCCAGGCCAAGGACATCGAGAAGGCGCGCCAGGTCGCCGCCCGCATGCGCTCCGGCAACGTCTACATCAACTACCCGACCTGGGACGCCGGCCTGCCCTTCGGCGGCTATAAGCAGTCCGGCAACGGCCGGGAGTATGCCGAGTATGGGCTTGAGGATTTTCTCGAGATCAAGGGCATCGCGGGGTACGAGGCGGCGGAGTAGGGTTCGCTTGATCGGCGACGCCGCAACGGCCCGGGTGCAATCTAAGAAAGGCGTGGTATTGGCCCCGTTCTTTTCATTCGCTGCAGTCGACTGTTTACTGCCGCCGTCCTCCCGCGCCTTTGTCTCACTTATCCCGAATGCACGAGGGTAAACCGCCCCTTCCATAAATATGCAAATATTCTTGGGGGCAGTAGTCTATCCACGAGGCCGGCTCTTGCTCGTTCTCGGAGGTTCCAGCATCCTGTTCGGCTGGGGGCCTGGCGAATGTCAATTGAAATCGCGGAAGAGGTCAATCTAAGCTCGCCAAGTGCGGAGAGCGACAATGAGGAGCTTAACATTGACCGTTTCGCGCTCTCGTCATTTCGTCACATCGCTGACCAAGACTATATCAGTGCGCGTCTCAGCCACCGTGCTCGGTTGTTTCCGCAGTTCCTCTGGCAAAGCCAGCAGTGCCTAGAAAAGTATGCAAAATTTCTGCTGCTCCTGCATCGAGTAAAGGCAAGAAGGATTGGACATAGCCTGGAACGAGCATTTGCGCTTCTGGACGCAAGATTGCCCTTTCCAATCCAACTATCCGATGGCACCAGACGCTTCGTTGTCTATATCGATAATATTGGCCGCTGGCGCTACCTTGAAGGTTCCCAATTTGTCACCGGGGATGAGCTGCATAGACTCGATCGTGCTGTTTGGGAGCTCCGCAGATACTGTCAACGGAGACTAGCTCGCAGCCCATCTGGCGAGGCTACACCTGCACAGCGCCAACCTTGGTTGAAAGAAGTCGCAGATGCGGAGGCGAATCGCCAAGCGTTTCGGCTTAGTTCAGGATTTATCGAGCGCATACTCGACGACGAAAAACACCCGGCCCGCTCTGGCTTGGTTTGGAAGAATCTCTGCTTTGGCAAGCGCAAGCGGGACCGGATCTTCAAAGTTCCCATGCCGGTAAATTTTACCAACTCGGCCCTTTGGCTCTATCCGGAAATTATTGATCGAGTCGAACAATACGTTCATGTGCCGAAGGAAATTGCCGCAGCCTGCCGTGAGGCGATTAGTGAGCGCGCAGCGCAAGGGCAATTGACCACAAACCAAACATGAAGATGGCCAAGCCTACTAAACGTCCCATCGACCGAAAACGAGAGTCTGGTTTTTCGATGTCCTTTGGCGAGAAGGATGACGGGACAGCTGTTCTTGATGCGATCCCAATTTCTGATGCGGCCTATATTGTAACACAAAAGGCCATCTACGTGGTCAAGCTTGCCGATCAGATTGACCCAGATCGAACAAACATAAATATCCCAAACACTCAGCAATTGTTTGCCCCCGCCGGGTCGGAATCCGACATCGTGGCTCTGACCCTTTTGTCAGCCGGGCAGCTTTTCACAAAAGCATATTTTCCCGACGCAAAAGTTCGAGACGCAGTCATTTCGATTGCCGCTGATATCATGATCGAGCTGCTTGCGGCGCAGGAAATCCTAGAGCAATTGGTAGCAGCAGAAGACAAGCAAATTGAAGCGGTAAAGGCGGCAAACGACTCCACCAGGTTACCAGCTGTTCCGGACGTTATTGCTCGAGCAAAGACTTTCATCCAGAAGTCAGAGCATGCGCTACAGGCCATATTTCGCCTCCCGACCCTATTCTATGGCCGGCAGATGAAGGCCGCTGGAATGTGGCCTGATGCGTTCACTAAGGCGCTTGAGGGAGAATTCGACGCAAACGATATGATAGTAGGGTTTGCGAGAGAGATTGCCGAATTTGCGCGTCAGCTCCGCAACATACGTCATTGCGTTGAGCATCCGAAGGTCGATCAGCGGATCGTTGTGCGCGATTTTCATCTGCACACAGACGGCACAATCAGCCGTCCGACGATTGAGGTTGTTAATTCCAAGACACCGCTCGACGAAGGCGACTTGACCACGTTCATGTCAGTTTGGATTGCTAGCTTGGCGAACATTACTGAGTCGATGCTTTTGCATCTTGCCGGAAAAAATCACGCCGCGTTGGGCAATTTTCCGGTCGGCGTCGGAATAATTCCGGAGGACCAAAGACGCATGCCAAAAGTCCGGGCCGGATATCTGATAAACATCGGGGGCAACTGGCAACGGCTGGGGTAGACGCGGGGAAGGCTCTTTGATGGCGATGGTACCCCTTTTGCTACCGCCTCCATCCCGCATTGCACAATCCCCCCGCTTCGACATATTGAAGCCATGGTCCGTTCCTCGCTCGCCGTCCTTGTGATCGACGAAAACCGCATCCGCGCCTCGATTATTGAGGCCGGGTTGCGAGAGGCCGGGCATGAGCGGGTGACGGTCATCCATGACGTCGCCGGCATCGCGCGGCGCATTGCCGAGATCGAGCCGGACGTCATCGTCATCGACCTCGAGAATCCCAACCGCGACATGCTCGAGAACATGTTCCAGCTGTCGCGCGCGGTGAAGCGGCCGATCGCCATGTTCGTCGACCGCTCCGACCAGGCCTCGATCGAGGCGGCGGTGGAGGCTGGCGTCTCGGCCTATGTCGTCGATGGCTTGCGGCAGGAGCGCGTCAAGCCGATCCTCGACATGGCGGTGAGCCGCTTCAACGCCTTTTCGCGCATGGCGCGCGAACTGGAGGAGGCGCGCAGCGAACTGGAGAGCCGCAAGGTCATCGACCGCGCCAAGGGCATTTTGATGAAATCGCGCGGTCTCTCCGAAGAGGCGGCCTACGCGCTGCTGCGCAAGACGGCGATGAACCAGAACCGCAAGATCAGCGATATCGCCCAGAGCCTGGTGACCGCCGCCGGGCTGCTCGGGCCGCTGGAGGACGAATGAGCATGGCCGCTGCGCACCAGGTCACCGCCGGCTTCATGCCGCTCTTCGACAGCGCCGTGCTGGTCGCCGCCGGCGAGCTGGGCTTTGCCGCGCGCGAGGGCGTCGAGCTCGTCCTGCACCGCGAAACCTCATGGGCCAACATCCGCGACCGCATCGCCATCGGCCATTTCGACGTCGCTCACATGCTGGGGCCGATGCCGCTCGCCTGCAGCCTCGGCCTCACGCCCATCGCCTCCGAGACGATCGTGCCGTTCTCGCTCAGCCTCGGCGGCAACTGCGTCACCGTCTCCAACGCGGTGTGGGGCGGCATGGCGGCGCATGGCGCGGAACCCGATCTCGATCCCGCGCGGGCAGGGGCCGCTCTTGGCGCGCTGATCCGCGAGCGGGCGACTGCGGGCCGCGAGCCGCTGCGTTTCGCCGTCGTGCATCCGCATTCCGGGCACAATTACGAGCTGCGCTACTGGCTCGCCGCCTGCGGCATCGATCCCGAGCGCGAGATCGAGATCGTCATCGTGCCGCCGCCCTTCATGGCCGATGCGCTGGCCGCCGGCCGCATCGATGGCTACTGCGTCGGCGAGCCCTGGAACAGTGCCGCGGTCGCCGCCGGCACCGGCCATATCGTCACCGTCAAGGCGCTGCTCTGGCGCAACAGTCCGGAGA
>NZ_RZOI01001140.1:0-1157 GCF_004022645.1 Mesorhizobium sp. M4A.F.Ca.ET.020.02.1.1
CCCTCCGGCTGGCTCACCAGAAATGACTTGACCAAATGCCTGTTGGCCGGCATCCGGGATGCCCGATCCTCGGGATCGCGCGTTCGCCTAATCGGAAATGGACCATGACCGGAAAGACCTGGGCCTATGAGGATTTCGTCGAGGGCGCCTCGCACGACCTCGGCACGAAAAATGTAAGCGCTGCGGAGATCATCGAATTCGCCAGCGAGTTCGATGCCCAGCCGATGCACCTCGACGAGGCGGCCGGCAAGGCCAGCATCCTCGGCGGCTTGTCGGCTTCGGGTTGGCACACCTGCGCGATGTTCATGCGCATGCTGTGCGACGCCTTCTTGCTGGACTCGACCTCGCAAGGCTCGCCCGGCATCGACCACGTCAAATGGAAGAAACCGGTCCTGGCCGGCGACACGCTTTGCGGCACGGTCACCGTGCTCGCCAAGCGCCAGTCCAAGTCGCGGCCTCAGCTCGGCCTCGTCTCCATGCGCAGCGAACTGTTCAACCAACGCGGCGAAAGCGTCTTCGAGCTCGAGAACACCGGCATGTTCCTCGCGCGTGATGCCGCAAAGGACCCGTCATGACTTTGGACGAGTTCTTCCTGATCGGCCAGACCGTCACGCTCGGCGCGCACAAATTCGGTCCGGACGAGATCAAGGCCTTCGCCCGCAAATACGACCCGCAGGTCTTCCACGTCGATGAGGAGGCCGCGAAGAACAGCGTGCTCGGCGGCTTATGCGCCTCGGGCTGGCACACCGCGGCCACCTGGATGAAATACAATCTCGAAAAGCGCATGGAGACCGAGGGCGTGCGCTGGACAGGCCCGGGCCCACAACCCGAATTCGGCCCCTCGCCCGGCTTCCGGAACCTGAAATGGTTGAAACCGGTCTATGCCGGCGAGACCGTCACCTTCTCGCGCACCGCGCTTGCCCACCGCCCGCTTGCCGCGCGTCCCGGCTGGAACCTGCTCACGCTGCGCTGCGAAGCCTTCGATTCGACAGGCGACAAGGTCATCGAATTCGACAGCGCGGTGCTGGTGAAGGTGGAGTAGTGAATGGTGAATGGTGAATGGTGAGTAGTGAGCGGCAGGTAGAGACCCAGCGTCTCTCATTGAGCAATGATCTTCACTATTCACTATTCACTATTCACTATTCACTATTCACTAG
>NZ_RZOI01001141.1:0-1154 GCF_004022645.1 Mesorhizobium sp. M4A.F.Ca.ET.020.02.1.1
GACAGCCGTGATCGACGCCGCCGGCCGCGCGCCAGACATCCGGCCAAGAAGCGCAATGCGCTGAATCGGTTGCGGCATCCTATTCAACGAAAACCTTCACGCTTGCCGCGCGGCCGGCGGCGTCGATCACGGTGAGCGTCGAATAGCCGGCGCCGTCGGGCAGCCAGGTGGCGGTGCGGCGCCGGTCGATGCCGGACAGCGGCTTGCCGTTGGCCAACCAGCGGAAGGGCGCGCGGCCGCCCTGCAGCTTCAGCACCAGCGGCGAGGCGTCGGCCGAATTGGCGGCGAGGTCGACGCGCGCGCCGTCGGGCGGAAAGACGATCGTCGGCGCGGGCTCGGCCGGCGTTGCCTGCACCAGCCCGTCCGATCCGGCGCCGAAGCGCGCCAGCGTCACCGGCAACTCGTCGCGTTTTGGGCGGTGGACGCCGGCCGGCTGGCCGGGAAGCGGAACGGTGGCGAGGCCGGAGCGGACGAAGCCCTCGAACAGGATCGGGGCGGCCGAGACGTATCCGGACAGCCCGGGCACGGCGCCGGCATCGGCGCGTCCGACCCAGACGCCGAGCACGTAGCGGCCGTCGAAGCCCACCGACCAGGCGTCGCGGTAGCCATAGGAGGTGCCGGTCTTGTAGGCGATGCCGCGCTGCAAGGCGCCCTCCGGCGGCTTCACGCCTGACAATATGTCGGTGATCTGCCAGTTGGCCTGGTCGTCGAGGATGGTGGCGGTGGTGCGTTCGGCGTTGGCCGGCTCGGTGCCGTCATGCAGCGTGTGCGCCTTGCCGCCATTGGCGAGGCCCGTGTAGAGCTGGACGAGATCGCGCAGCGTCACACCGACGCCGCCGAGGCCGATCGCCAGGCCCGGCGCCTCGTTGACCGGCAGCACCGGCTTGACGCCGGCCTGGCGGAAGCGCGCCGTCAGCCTGGCCGGTCCGACCGCGTCGAGCACCCGGATCGCCGGCACGTTGAGCGAGAGCTGCAGCGCCTGGCGGATGCTGACGTCGCCCTGATAGCCCATGTCGAAATTCTTCGGCCGGTAGCCGCCGAAATCGGCCGGGCTGTCCTCGATGATGGTCTCCTGCGCCACCAGGCCCTGCTCGAAGGCGAGCCCGTAGATGAACGGCTTCAGCGTCGAGCCCGGCGAGCGGACGATCCTGGTC
>NZ_RZOI01001142.1:0-1152 GCF_004022645.1 Mesorhizobium sp. M4A.F.Ca.ET.020.02.1.1
GAATATTGGGGCGCGGAATATTGGGGCGTCTCGGGCACGGCGGCGGTCTGGCTGCCGACGTCGACGGCCGGCTGCAGCGCAAACACATCGCCGGTGTTGCAGGCCGATACGGCCGCGATGGCAAGCAGCATCACCTGCCTGGCGGCAACGGAGCGCGCACGATTGTTCTGTCGCGCCATGGCAGGCATGGCGCCAAGTCTTCCGGCCATCGAAAGGTATCCTGTCCCCGGATGGCACAAGTCTAGTCGGCAAGAGTAAAGGAAAGATCAGCGCCCGCATTCACGCCTGGGGCCGAATTGCGGCGCCTGTTCTTCGCATCCACTCACTGGCAGAACGTTCCGCCATGGCGGCGCTGCTCGAGGTCGAAGTGGAAATGCAGTGCATGGTCGGCATCGGCGCCGGGACCGAGCACGGTCTTGAACGGCCCGCAGGCGGCCTTGCGCACACTGTTCAGGAATTTTGCATCCTTTTCGGGCGGCACTGGGCCGATCTCGACCTTTCGTCCGTCGGACAGCGTGAAGGAGGCGATGTCGAGCGCATTGCCGAAGGCATGCTCCGACAGCTTTCTCGTTCCGTTACGCGGGCGGCAGACAAACGCCGAGGCCTGGGTAATCGATTTGAGATCTACGCCGAATTCGGCTTTCGCCGCCGGCTGGATCACATCGACGGTGAAGCGGGCGGCAGCCTCGGCCATCTGGCAATTGAGTTCGGTGCCGGAGCCGATGCCGACAGATTTGCCGAGCGTTTTCAAAATGATAGGGTAGGGGATCGAACAACCGATTTCCGGATTGCTTTCCGCCTTATGCTCCTCGAATTCGACGCCGAGCGCCTTCAGCCGCTCGCGGCAGGCCACTTCGTCCTGAGGCATCTTGTCGGCAGGACGATCGGCCGATCGCGGATCGGGCAGCATTTTGTTGTTGTCGGCATCAGCCGGTTTTTCAGGTGGCTTCGGTGCGACAGCGGGCGGTTCGGCCACCGGCTCCGCGGTGTCGGGTCTTTGTGTCGGAATCGGCACCACGGTCGGCGGCTCAGGCTCGCTTTCGATATCGGGTGACGGCTCCGGCCCCGAAGGCTCGGGACGTGCCTGCTTTCCCTGACGAGACTTTTCTTGATTGAGCCGGTCGGCTGCGCCAGCGGGCTGTGGACCTGCAG
>NZ_RZOI01001143.1:0-1146 GCF_004022645.1 Mesorhizobium sp. M4A.F.Ca.ET.020.02.1.1
CCCTTTGCCGAGCGCATCGAGAACTACTGGGAATTCACCGCCTATTTCAGGGCCATTTCCACGGAAGCTTTATACGCGCTGGGGTGAGGGCGGTGCGGGCGGCGAGGGCGGTCGCGGCGCCGCCGTCGCCCTGCGTCGAAAGTTCGTCGGCTTCCGACCCTTAGCCGATGTCCGGACCGGCAGGCGGCGGGCCAAAAGCTGCGTCGATCAGGCGTTCGGTTAACCAATCCTCAACAAGCTTGGTTAACGCATGCTTGATTTTGTTGACTCTTTTTCGGCGCAGACCGATTCTGTCATGGGGGTTTGAAGGCTTTTGGCCGTGGCCGGGCCGAAGCGCAAACTGGCGGCGGGTATTCCTATGAGTGTTGCTGCGATTGCCGACATCATTGGCGGCACTGGCTCGGCGAGCCGTACCGGCATGGCGGGCAGGGCAGAGCCGTGAGCGTCCGGAGAGCATCGAAGGTGAGCCCGATTTCGGCGCGCGACGTGCGTTTCCGGCGCATGAGCCTGCAGATCATTTGCACTGGTCTGCTGTCGTGGCTGCTGCTTGGCGTCTACCGGAGCATCATCGTCGATCCGCAAACGACGCTTGGGGGCCTTGTGGCATCCATCCCCAAGGGATTGGCATCGAGCTACTACGACCTCGTCGTCATAGCGTCGATGACGGTGACAGCCTTGATCCTGCTCTTTCTGCTCAAGGCCAGCCGTCTTGGGTCCGCCGTCGTCTTCTTCCTTTTCTACCTTGCCGTCCTGGTGTCGCTGAGCTGGGGGTTTGCGAACATAAATCTGGTCAAGATGCTGGGCGAGCCGTTCACCTTCCAGTGGCTGGTCTATGGCGACTTCCTCCAGAATGCGGACGCCAGGAACGCCATGGGCGACGCGCTCAACTTCAGGGAAGTCGCTATCCTGTCGGTGTCCATCGCCCTGGTGCTTGTTCTCGGCTCTGCCGCGGCCAGACTGTGGCTGCGGCTGGGTGTCATCGGTCACAGGGTCCTTCTGGGCGCACTCGTGCTCGGCGTCGCGGGCGCCTTGGTCGGCACGGGCTATCACGTGCATGCGGAAGCGCTGCCGGCGGCGAAGATCGACAATCCGATCGTGCATTTCGTCGAATCGGCCCTGCTCAGTCCGACGCCGGTGGTGCTGACC
>NZ_RZOI01001144.1:0-1145 GCF_004022645.1 Mesorhizobium sp. M4A.F.Ca.ET.020.02.1.1
ATCGTCGCGCATGAAAAGCCGCTACAGGTGCTGCAGAACCTGATCGCGCCGCTGCTCAGCCCGCTCGCCTCGGCCGGCCTGGTCATCGTCGTGGTCATATTCATGCTGATGGAGCGCGAGGATCTGCGCGACCGCTTCATCCGCCTGGTCGGCTATGGCGATCTTCACCGCACCACGCAGGCGCTGCAGGATGCCGGCAAGCGGGTTGGCCAGTATCTTTTGATGCAGTTGGTGGTCAACATCGTCTACGCCGTGCCGATCACCATCGGACTTTGGGTGCTGGGCATCCCCAATGCGCTGTTGTGGGGGATGCTCGCGTTGGCGCTGCGCTTCGTCCCCTATATCGGCCCGATTATCGGCGCGCTGTTGCCGCTGTTCCTGGCGCTGGCCGTGGCACCCGGCTGGGCGCTGCTCTTGTGGACGGCGGCCCTGTTCATCGTGATGGAGCTGATCACCGGCAATGTGATCGAACCCTGGCTCTACGGCTCGCGCACCGGCCTGTCGCCACTCGCCATCATCGTCGCGGCGATCTTCTGGACCTGGCTCTGGGGCCCCCTTGGCCTGGTCCTGTCGACGCCGCTCACCGTCTGCCTGGTCGTGCTCGGCCGCCATGTGCCGCAATTCGAGTTCCTCGACGTGCTGTTCGGCAACGAGCCGGTGCTGGAGCCCCATGCCCGGCTTTACCAGCGGCTCCTGGCCGGCGACCCCGACGAGGCGACCGACCACGCCGAGGAATACCTGGAAGACAAATATCTGTTCGAGTTCTACGACAAGGTGGCTATCCCTGCTTTGTTGCTCGGCGAGCACGACCGCATGCGCGGCGTCCTCGACGATGAGCAGCGGCGCCTGGTGGCCGGCAGCGCCGAGGCCCTGGTGGCGAACCTCGACGACAGTGCCCAGCAGGAAGCCGAAGAGGAAGAGGTCGAGCCGGAAGCCGCCGGCTCGGGCGACGATAAGGCCGGCGAACGCAAGGCGTCCGAGCGCAGGCCTGGCGAGGACAAGGAAGCCGAGGAGGTTGAAGAGGTGAACCTGCCGGATGGAACCGGCATTGCGGTTCTATGCGCTGGCGGGCGCGACGAACTCGACGATGCGGCGGCCGCCATGCTGGCGCAGGTGCTGGAAGTGCAGGGCGCCGCGGTGACGAA
>NZ_RZOI01001145.1:0-1145 GCF_004022645.1 Mesorhizobium sp. M4A.F.Ca.ET.020.02.1.1
CTCCCCGTTCGTGAGAAAACTGTCCTCCTCGGCCGTGACATCGGCTTCGTCTTCCAGGACCCCTCCTCGAGCCTCGACCCGGTCATGCCGGTCGGCAACCAGATCGCCGAGGTCGCACGCACCCATCTCAAACTCACCTGGGCGCAGGCTTTCGCCAAAGCCAAGACCCTGCTCGAACGCGTCCGCTTACCCGATCCGGACACGTCCATGCGCGCTTACCCGCACCAGCTATCCGGCGGCCAGAAGCAGCGCGTCGCGATCGCCGCGGCAATAGCCGCCGGTCCGAAACTGCTGATCGCCGACGAGGCGACCAGCGCGCTCGACACCATCGTGCAGGCCGAGATCGTGTCGCTCATCCGGCGGCTGGTGGCCGAGGACGGCATGACGCTGCTGTTCATCAACCACGACATCGCGCTCGCCGCCGAGCTTGCCGAGCGCATCGCTGTGTTCCGCCATGGCGAACTGCTCGAGCTCGGCACGACGGCGGAGATCGTCTACGCCCCGCGCCACGCCTATACGCGCGCGCTGCTCGACGCTCATCTCGGCCTCGATGCCGGACAGTTGCGGCAGACCGGAGCGCCGGCATGAGCCTGCTCACCGTCTCCGGTCTCACCAAGCACTATCGCCGCGGCGGCAGAACCGTCTCCGCCGTCGATGGCGTCTCCTTGGCGATCGGGCCCGGCGAGACGCTGGCGCTTGCCGGCCCGTCCGGCAGCGGCAAGTCGACCATCGCCCGGCTGGTGCTCAGGCTGATCGAGCCGGACGCCGGCACCATCCGGTTCGAGGGCGCAGACTTCCTCTCGCTGGGCGGAGCGGCCCTGCGCGCCAGGCGAGCGCGGCTGCAGATGGTGTTCCAGGATCCGCTCGCCGCCTTCAATCCGCGCGCCACGGTGGCGCGCGTGCTGGACGACCCCTTGCGTATCCACGGCATCGCCTCGCGCACCGAACGCCCGCGCCGCATCGCCGCCCTGCTGGAACGGGTTGGCCTTGGCGCCGATCTCGCGCCGCGCGCCATCCACGAGATCTCCGGCGGCCAGCGCCAGCGCGTCGCCATTGCCCGCGCCATCGCCACCAGACCGTCGCTGATCGTGCTCGATGAGGCCGTGTCGGCGCTCGACGTATCGGTGCGCGGTCAGATCCTGGAC
>NZ_RZOI01001146.1:0-1142 GCF_004022645.1 Mesorhizobium sp. M4A.F.Ca.ET.020.02.1.1
CGCCACGCCCGACGTGCTGGACGCCGTGTTCACCGGTGCGCTCGCACGCTCGATCGAGACCAAGCTGTTCAACGAGATCGGGGGCAGGTCCATACGGCTCCCGACCGACGTTGCCGCGGTCGAGATCATTCAGAGGACGCTGCACGACTTCATCCAGGGCACCGTCCGCGATCGCTTCGCGGCTGCGGGCGGCACGCTGGCGTCAGTTCCCTACGCGGGCGTCGAGGCCTTCGTCCAGGCCATCTACGAGCAGTCCTTCGAACTGATCCGCATCCTGGGGGATAGCGCATGAGACGTTTCGTGTTTGTCGGCCGCCTGGGTGCGGCGGATAACGGGGCCGTGCCGGTCGTCCAGCCGGACGCGACGCCGGTGACGGTCCAGTTCGTGGCCGCGAACAAGCGGCTCGATTACGGCATCGGCAACGCGCTGCAGACGTTGGCCGACCTCGGTCTCCGGCGGACGGAAACCGCGATCGACCTCGTCATCGTCGCCGCCATGGTCAACGCGGCCGACACCCGCGTCTCGCGCTCCGCGAATGCACAGGACGGCTGGACCCGGGAGCTGGACCTAGTGGTGCCGGTGCGTGAGCCTGACTTGTGGGCGGCGCAGGGAGCGTTGCTCGCCCGCACTCTCAGGTTCTTGACGGGCGACCATTGGCGTATCGTGTTCAGGGCACGGCCCGCACCCTTTGCGACGATCGCAACGGCGCGGCCGTCGCTGGGCCTCGCCGAGCCGGACGAAGTGTGTCTGTTCTCCGGCGGTCTGGACAGTCTCGTCGGGGCGTTGGATTTCCTGGCCGGGGGCGGGAAGCCGCTTCTGGTGAGCCATTACTGGGATTCGGAGACGAGCAAGGCGCAGACGTTGCTGCTGGACTTGCTGCGCAAGAATTACAAAACAAACGAGCCGTTGTCCCTGCGGGCGCGCCTCGGCTTCGACCGCAACCATGTCGACACCGGCGAGGTGGAAAACAGCCAGAGGGGGAGATCCTTCCTGTTTTTCGCGTTGGCCATTTTGGCGGCTTCGGGGCTGACGTCTGACGCCCCGGTCCGCGTGCCCGAGAACGGCCTGATCGGCCTCAACGTACCCCTCGACCCGCTCCGCCTCGGTGCGCTCAGCACCCGCACCACTCACCCATTCTACAT
>NZ_RZOI01001147.1:0-1138 GCF_004022645.1 Mesorhizobium sp. M4A.F.Ca.ET.020.02.1.1
GTCCGCAAGCCCACGCGCTCGCCGGCGAGCTGGCCGTAGAAAGTGGTGCCATAGGCAGCCGCGCGGGTGAAATACGCCTTCGCGTCGCCGGGCCCGCCCACTTCGGCCGCGCGGCCGAGCCAGTAATAGGCGCGCGACAGCGACGCCGGCCCCTGCGCGAGGTCGGCGATGCGTGCGAAGTGGGTAGCCGCGGTAGCCGGGTCGTTGAGGCCGCGCAGCGCATACCAACCGGCGTGGAACTCGGCCTCTGCGGCGCTGGCTGGGCTTTCGGCCGCGTGCATGGAGACGATTTTGTAGGCCGTCTTCATGTCGCCCTGGTCGACCAGCTCGCGCGACAGCACCCGGCGTTCCACCCACCAGGCGTCGGGATCGACCAGTGCCTCGCGATCGGTCGGCGCTTTCATCACGACCGCGGCGGCGTCGGCGAATTTCTGCTGCTTGCGCAGATATTCGGCCTCGGCAAAGAAATAGCCGGCCTGACGCTGCGCCGCGGGCACGGCCTTGAGCAGCTTGGTCGCGTTCTTGTCGCCACGGCTGGCCGCCGTCCAGGCATCGGCCAGCGGCTGGGCGCCTGCGAGCGCTGCCACGCGCAGCGCCGAGGAAGGCCGATCGGCATAGAACATGCGCTCCATGCGGAAGCGGTGGTCGGCGGCGGGAATGAGCGTGCCGAACTCCTTGATGATGGTCGCCTCGTCCTTGGCTTCCAGTCTTTCCGTTCGCCAGAACGGCGACAGCACTGAGCGCGCCGCCTTGGCGTTGCCAATGGCGACATAGGAGCGGGCAAGGATGATCACCCCTTCCGGGGTCAGCGGCTGGCTGCCCTTGAACGCCTGCACCACGACCTGCGGCGAGGGGTTCTCGCGATAGAGCGCGCGCTCGCTGTTCTTGCGCAGCGCGATCGTGCCCGGCCAGTTCGGCAGCATCTGTGCGGCATCGGCGATATCGCCGCTCGGCACCTGGTCGCCACCATAGAGCGCGATCGCCCAGGCCAATATATGGCGGTCGAGCGAATTGGCGGGCAGCACCTCGCGCACCTGGCGCGCGCCGGCAATGTCGTTGGCTGCCAGCCTGTCGAGGCCGCCCTTCAAAAGCGCGACATCTGTCGAAAGAGAGGCGGGGACATCCGGCCGGCCCTGAT
>NZ_RZOI01001148.1:0-1137 GCF_004022645.1 Mesorhizobium sp. M4A.F.Ca.ET.020.02.1.1
GACAGGCAAACTCAAAGGCCTTTGCGCAGCGACGAAACAGCACTTGCATCGACCGGATCGATGCACTATCAAAAAACGGCAAATGTTTTTTATTGATAAAGTTCTGTTGGGGCAGCGCCTATCCGAACGGAGCTTCCGTAACCTTCACCAGGCGATCTAGGGAGGAACCCTCATGAAATTCGTGACCAGCATTCTCAACCGCCGCGCCTTCGTCGCGCTCGCCGCCGCCTCGATGCTCGCAGGCGCCATGCATTCGGCGCCGGCCTCGGCGGCTGACGTGACCATCCCGATCATCGTCAAGGACACCACCTCGTTCTACTGGCAGATCGTGCTGGCCGGCGCCCGCAAGGCCGGCAAGGATCTCGGCATCAATGTGCCGGAGCTCGGCGCCCAGGCCGAAACCGACGTCAACGGCCAGATCTCGATCCTCGAGAATGCCGTCGCCGGCAATCCGGCTGCTGTCGTCATCGCGCCGACCGAAGCCAAGGCGCTCGGCAAGCCGATCGACGAGGCCGCCACCAAGGTCAAGGTCATCGGCATCGACTCCGGAGCCGACTCCAAGGCCTTCACTTCGTTCCTGACCACCGACAATGTCCAGGGCGGCCGCGTCGCCGCTGACGGACTTGCCGCGGCCATCGGCGCTGCCAATGGCGGCAAGGTTGAAGGCAAGGTTGCGCTGATCACCGCGCTGCCGGGCGCCGGCTCGCTCGAGCAGCGCGCCCAGGGCTTCAAGGAACAGCTCAAGGCGAAATATCCCGGCCTTGAGCTGATCGCCGACAAGTATGCTGACGGCCAGGCCACCACTGGCCTCAACATCGCCACCGACCTGATCACCGCCAACCCGGACCTGAAGGGCATCTTCGCTTCCAACCTGATCATGGCGCAGGGCGTCGGTCAGGCGATTGCCGAGAACAACCTGGCCGGCAAGGTCGGGCTGATCGGCTTCGACAGCGACGAGAAGCTGATCAAGTTCCTCAACGATGGCGTCATTTCCGGCCTCGTCGTGCAGGATCCGTACCGGATGGGTTATGACGGCATCAAGACCGCGCTTGCCGCCTCGAAGGGCGAGAAAGTCGAGGCCAATGTCGACACCGGTGCCAATCTCGTCACCAAGGCCAACATGAAAGAGCCGAAGAT
>NZ_RZOI01001149.1:0-1135 GCF_004022645.1 Mesorhizobium sp. M4A.F.Ca.ET.020.02.1.1
GATCAGCGGCAGATGCACCAGCCCGTTGAGCAGCGTCTTGCCCCAGAACCGGCCACGGGCGAGCACGAGCGCGATCGCGATGCCCGGCGGCAGGCTGAAAAGCATCGCCACCGTCGCCACCTTGATCGACAGCCGGACCGCATTCCATTCGTCGGGAGTGAGGTCCAGCAGCCAGTTCATGCGTCGGGACGCTGCCTTAGTTGGAAGGCGCCAGGATGGTGAAGCCCTGCGCCTTGAAGAGCTCTGCCGCCTTCGCGGATTCGAGGCACTTCAGGAATGCCGGCGCATCCTTGTCCTTCGAATCTGCCGTCTGGGCAACCGGGTAGATGATCGGCGGATGCGAATCCTCCGGGAAGGTGCCGACCACCTTGACGCCTTTTTCGGCATGCGCATCGGTGGCATAGACGATGCCGAGCCCCGCCTCGCCGGTCGACACCAGCTTCAGCGCCGCGCGCACATTCTCGGCCTGCGCGACCTTGCCTTCCACTGAAGACCAGACGCCGAGCGATTCCAGAGCCGCCTTGCCGTATTTGCCGGCCGGCACAGCCTTGACGTCGCCCATGGCAAGCCTGCCATCGCCGATAAGCCTGGCAAGGTCGAAGCCCTTTTCGATCTTGGCCTCAACCTTGGAATCCGTCGGCGCCACCAGCACGATCTGGTTGCCGAGCAGCTTCACCTCGGTGTCGGGTTTGGTCAGCTTCCTGTCGGAGAGATACTTCATCCAGTCGAGGTCGGCCGAGATGAAAATGTCGGCCGGCGCGCCGCCCTCGATCTGCTTGGCAAGCGCTGAGCTTGCCGCGTAGGAAATGGTCGCCGCCTCGCCGACATCGGCCTCGCAGGCCTTGTTGACGCCGTCGAACGCGTCCTTGAGGCTGGCCGCCGCAAACACGATCAGCTTGTCCTCGGCACGGGCGGCCGGCGCCGAGATCGCCAGCGATGCCGCGAAAACGCCAATGGTGATCGCTCCCAATCCAAAACCTTTGTGCGTCATGAAATTCTGCCCGGGTTCGAAATCCGATCAGTCCAATGCCTGCCGACCGATATATCTGCACGAATATAACAAGGAAAGACCTTTCGCGGCCCCTGTCGTTATGCGACAGGGTTTTCTCGGCCTACGATGGATTTTGGCAGACAC
>NZ_RZOI01000114.1:0-11590 GCF_004022645.1 Mesorhizobium sp. M4A.F.Ca.ET.020.02.1.1
GATCTGGATCCAGCCTGCCTCGAGCGCCTTGGTGAAGATGGTTCGGTCGTTGCGGCGTTTTTCCTCGAGGACCGGTCCGACCACGGCCGCAACTGCGTCGCAAAGGTAGATCGTCTCCTGGTCAAAGCGCGCGTCGACGGGCCGCAGGAAAGTGAGCGCGCCCGTCATCCGGCCGTTGCTTTGCAGCGGCACGGTCAGGGCAGCGCCGTTCTTGTGCTGGCGCGTCAAGGCTTCGTGCGCGAGGCTGACGCGATATTCCTGCCCCTCGCGCGATGGCGCGACGACCACGGCCCGCTGGTCGATCGCCTCGTCCATCGCCGCGGCGACGTCACGCATGAAACTGACCTTGCTGTCGAATGCCGCCGAGTGGGACACCGCCGCAACGCGCGTCCAGCGCCGGCGCATCACGCCAATAGCGACCGGGTCGCAATTCAACCGCATGGCGAGTTCTGTAACGAGCGCGGTGCAGGCGCTCTTGTACTGCTTCTTCTCAATCACCGTCGCCAGCATGTCGAACGCAAAGCGACTGCGCTGCGCCGCCTGTTCGCTCTGATCGCTCATGCCGCGGCGCACATGCACTTCCACCCAGCCGCAGGCCCACTGGATCTTGCGCATGATGTCGGTGAAGGCAGCGTCGTTTCGCTTCACGGCAACGGCACAGGCGCCGAACAGATGTCCGTCGATGAGGATCGGGGACGCGATGATCTGTGTGTCGTCTGCCGGACCCGATACACTGACGCCCTGACGCTTTCCTGTCGCCATTTCGGCGGCGCCGAGAAGCCCGCCGGCCGGCGACTGTGAGTTCGGCCATGCGGCGGCCAGCACATAAGGCCCGGCATCGGCTTCCCCGAGCACCAGGGCTGCCGCGGAGGCATCGGGTAGCTGGCGGCACAGAAGGCCCAGCCATGCGCCGATGAACTCATCAGACGTCCCGGCAGCACGGAAGCGTGTCCACAGCGCCTGGTCTAGAACGCTGTAGCTGACGATGCCGGTATCATCCAGCATCCTGCGAGTGTCACCTTCAAGGATGCTATCGGCCATGGACACCCATTTCGAGGCGGCGGACGCAGTTCGCGAAATGTATGAACTGCGCCGTCATCATTGTCTCAGCGTACTCCAAACAGACTGGACAGGCGCGACAGCAGCCCCTTGCGGTTGCTCCATTCGGCGAGACCGTTGAGGTCGTCCGAAGCCGCGTCGCCATCGTCGTGATCCGCATCAGGCGCCGCATGATGCGGACGGTCCTGCTGCCGATCCTGCGCGGCAACGAAGGTTCCGCTGGTTTCGTCAAACACCCAGTCGGGCTGGCTGCTTGGCTGCAGGCCGGAAGTAACCCCTGTCAGCACGATATCGCCGGGTTTCGCGCTTGCATCGGCCTCAGAGTCGGAGTTCGCTACCGCCGCCGCATCGCCTGAAGCTCTTGCGGCCGAGATCGTGGTGACGTCTCCGACCGCCTGAGCCGGGGCGATGCCAGCGCTCTGAAGCAATCCATGCTCCTTGGCGCCGACAAAGACGCCCAGGCCATCATGGAAGAGCTGCGTTTCAACCTCCTCACCAGCCGATCCGGCCTCCGGCAGCCGGCGCTCGCCGACGGCCAACTCAGCCGACATCACGCCCGTCTCGTCGTCATCGTGATCGAGGCCCGCCTGATGGCCGATTTCGTGGATCAGTACCGACAGCAGGTCCATCCGCCCCTCGGCCGCGCCGCCGGGCAACGCCGTCAGGTGGCCGGATGCATCGAGCTGGAACTCGCTGCTGTCGAGAGGTGACAGGTCAACGAACCAGCCATTTCCGGCCGCGTTGCGGTCGATCAGCACGGCGCCGAACACCGACTGTGCCAGCGCCATGCCAGGCAGATCGACGACCTGCACATCCAGGCTCGACAGTTTTGCAAGCTCTGTCGCGTCCAGTTGGCCGCTGGCCGACCAGATCGCCATCGCCTGCGCCAGCATCGCCCTGGCCTGATCGACGCCGACCGCCGTTGCTGTGTCTCCCGCCTGGCCGGGCGAAGCCAGTGCCAGCTGATTGGAGCTGGTGCTGAACGCCGAGGCGTTGGTGCGGACCTGCAGCCGGTCGAAGGACGCCCCGGCATTGCCTGTCACCAGGCCGAACTCGCCATCGGCAACGGCTGAGTTGAAGCCATAGCTGCCGACGAATGCGCCGTTGACGGTGATCGAGACGGCAGCGCCACGTATGGTCAACTGGACTTCATAGTCCGTCGTTGAACTGAGCGTGCGGGCAAAGCTTTGATCGATCGCCGTGCCGCCTTTCGACGTCACGTGTCCAACCAGAACCTTCTGGGCCGCCACATCCAGCGTGACGAACTTGTAGTCGTTGGCGCCGTAGTAATCGAAGACGATGCCACCGGTGCCGGCGGTCTTCAACTTCGCCGTCAGTTCCAGATAGGCGTCCGCCCCGATCGCCGGGCCGACATCCAGCAGGTTGGTGCCGGCGCCGGCCGCCGCGTTCAGCCTGCCGCCCGAGAGCGTCCAGCCTTGAGCTGCGGTCTTCGACATCGGATAGGTCGGCGGCGCGTCGAACTCGGCTGCGTAGTCGAGCGTGATCTGGGGCGGCAAGACCTGGACACGGAAGTTGTCCACCGTACCCTTCGAGCCGCTGTTGCCGACACCGACGAGGCCCTTGTTCAGCGCCACCGGCTGGCCCTCGAGGATGCGCGGCGCGAAGGTGTAGCTGAACCAATTCACGCCAGCCACGGTCAAAGTCGCGTTCGTGCCGTTGACCGCGAGCAGGACATCGTAAGCCTGGTTTGCCTTGAGCTGCACCGGCTTGTTGGACTTGACCAACTGATGCCAGCCGCTGGCGTCGCGGTAGCCCATCTCGATCTGGTCGTTCGAGATGTTGATGCCGGCATATTTGAAATCTGTCGGCGAGTAGTAGTCGAAGATGATGTAGGAGTTGGCTTTCCAGCCGGCCGTCGGCTTATCGGTCGTCAAGGTCGCCGCGATCTCGTAGTAGATCGGCGTATAGGCGTCGAGATAGAGAACCGCGGCTGCCTGGTCCCAAGTGCTCGCCGACTGAACGGTGAGCTTACCGCTGGTGACGGCGAAATTGCCCTCGTCAACCGCCACGACCTTGGCGTTGCCATCATTGAAGTCGGCCGTGCGCAACACGTCGCGCTTGCCGCCGGGGATGTTGCCCGCCTGGGGATCCGTCGGACCGCCGGTCTGATCCTGCCAGAAGCCATGATCCTTCTGGGTGATCAGGCCGATTTCGCCTTCCACGCCGCCCATGAACATATGGACGTGGCTGTACTTGTCGTCCCCGTTGATGCTGCCAGTGTCGGCGGTGCGGGTGATGTCGACACCGTCGCTGAATGCCTGCGCATAAAGGAAGTCGAACAGTTGCGGCGGCACCTGCCGGCTTACCGTCGCGATACCGAACGGTGCGAACGGCACCAGGTAGCTGTTGAACTCGCCGACCCAATCAATCAGGCGGTCGCCACCGGTGTTGCCGATCAGGATGTCGAGCCCTGCCCCGCCGAAAACGCGGTCCTCATACATTGGATGCGTCTCTGGCTGGTCGTTCAGCCAGTTGTTGGTCGAGAGTACATCATCGGCGTTCATGAGGTCGTTGCCCCAGCCGCCATAGATGTGGTCGCGGCCGGTACCGCCAACGATCCAGTCATTGCCCAGGTCACCAAAGACCGCATCGTTGCCGTCGGTGTTGCGCTGCGCAAACGCCGTCGGCGTGCCGTTCGGCGCAAAAGCGATCGCGCCGTTGACCAGCGGTCCTTCATTGTCGACGAGGTTGAGGAAATACTGGCGCGCGATAGGCGGCGTGCCGGCCTTCCATACCGAACCATCGGCGTTGAACATGATCGTCCGGCGTGGATCGTACTCGTCGTAGAGGAAGAACTCGCCGAGCCGGCTCTGCACCGGCTTCGGTGCGTTCCACGGATCGCTGTCAGGACCAAACTTCAATACGTCGCCAGGATTCCACGGCCGCGAGAAGTCGGTGCGCACGATGCCCACGACATTGCCCGCCGCGTCGAAGCGCTGCGTGTAGGACTCCGGCAGGGCCTCGCCGCCGCCGACCGCATCGTCGCCGGAACCGCCATGGATGAAGTCGTCACCCAGGCCGCCGAAAATGATGTCGTCGACGACATTGGCGTCGAACAGCGGATTGTCGCCGCCCTGCGCATTTGGCGTCAGATTGTATGGCGTCAGGTCGACCGCCTTCTTCATCTTGCCGCCGACATTGATCGTCTCGGTCTGCACCTGTCCGGGCGTGTAGATGAACTCGTTGAGCACATCGCCCTGGCTGGTGCGCGTATCCGGATCGGTCGCCAGCAGCGGCAGCACGCCGAACAGGCTTTCGCCGTAGGTCGCGCTGTTGCGGCTGGTGAAGATGCGGCCGTCGTCGCCCAGGATGCCGTCCTCACCGGTACCACCGGAGATCCAGTCATTCCCCCAACCGCCGATCAAGTCGTCATTCTCGGCATCGCCGAACATCCGGTCATGGCCGCCGCCGCCATAGGCGGTGTCGTCACCGGTCTCGCCATGGAACTCATCATGGCCACCGATGTCCTGCTTGGCCCATATGCCGAATTCGCTGCGATAGGCGGGATCGTTCGGGTTGTTCTTGGAGAACAGGTCCGGACGGAAGTCCGGGCCGCCCGGCGTGTAGTCGAGCAGATGGATGCCGCGCACGACGAGACGCTCGCCACCGGCGCGCGCCGGGTCGTTCACGTCGTAATTGAACTGGACATAGAGCTGTTGGCCGGCCGTGCCGTTCGGATTGATGTCGGTGTGATTGACACCGACGATCCGCACGATGTTGCCGTTGTCGCCGATCATGGAGTCGGCATCGCGAGCAAAGCGCGAATTGATCAGCGTGCCGTCATTCGGCAAATTGTCGTCATTGCGGTCGATCTCGATGCCGGCGCCGCCGAAAATGTAGTCGTCTCCGTCGGGCCGCGCATTCGGATCAGTGAGGCTGAAGAAGGACGAGGACCCACCGATCAGATCATCCTGGCCGAGACCGCCGAATATCTGGTCGTCACCGCCGCCGCCTTCGATGTAGTCCTGGCCGTCAGTCGCCGCCGTGAAGGAGGCGATCACCGTGAGCGGACCGATCGGATCGGTGACGCCGCCGGATGTGCGCGATGCGCCGACATGCGAGGTGCCGGCAAAGGCCAGCTCGATGCCGCCGTCGCCCTGCACCACGTCATGGCCGAGCTGACCGAACAGTTCGTCATGGCCTTCGCTGCCAGCGATGTAGTCGTTACCGAAGCTGCCGACGCCGACCGTGCCCTCGTCGAAGGCGAAGGTATGCAGCGCCGCGTAGTCGACCGAATACTCGCTCCACCACGGAGCACCGTCCGGATCGCGATACCGCCGAGCGGTACTGTCGACCAGCAGCAGGCCGCTGTTGTCGGCATTGACCGTGCCGAGGCCGGCCGGCATCGGCCGGTCGGTACGGCTGTACAGCAAAGTTCCGGCCAGCGTCTGGAAGCGCAGGCTGAACGTATCGTCCAACAGGTTGCCGTCAGCGCCGCCCTGGCGCGACATGTAGACGTTGTCGCCAAAGACGCGATCGTCTTGCTGGTCACCGTCGAGCAGATCATGCCCGGCGCCGCCCACGATGACGTCGCGGTCGAGGCCGCCGAACACCACATCGTCGCCGCCATTCTGCAGTTCGGCCGATTTGACGCCGGTGACCAGCACCAGCTCGGTCGTCTGGATGCGCTGCTTCAAAGCCGACGGCAAGTTCGGATCGTCGACGAACATTTCGATCACGCCGTGATCGGCGAAGATGATGTCGTCGAAGTCGCCCAGCACGCCGGCAGCCGCGACCGAACTCGGCCCATAGCCGAGATGCGAGGCGCCATCGCCGAAGATCAGGTCGTCGCCCGCATCCATCAGGTCACGAACCGACGACTTGACCGGCTTGATCGTCGTGCCGTTGGTGTCGGTGTCCGGATTTGCCGAAGGCAACGGACTGTTATCGACCGTATCGATGAACAGCTGGCGCGTGAAGATGTTCACGTTCACGCCGCTGTCGCCATAGATGTGGTCGGTGCCGCGGTTGCCGATGATCAGGTCGTCGCCGGAACCGCCGGCAAGATGATCGCCAGCCTGGCTGCCGTAGATCGTGTCGTTGCCCGCGCCGCCATAGATCGTCAGGCCGACGCTCGGCAGGTTTGCCGATGGCGTGCCGGCGAACAAGGCGCTGGCGTCGATGATGTCGTTGCCGGCGAACTTGTAGCGATTGGCGAGCGGGAACACCCACTCGTCATCCTCATTCTCGCCGTCCTGCAGTTCCGGGAACGGATCGAACGGCTTCTCGCCGAATTCCATACCCAAAACGTTGTGCGCCTGGCCGGAATACCAGATGCCGTCCTGGCCGGTGTCGCCATAGATGACCAGCGGCGAGTTCGGTCCGGCGCCGCCGGTGACGACAATGTGGTCGCCGCCGATGCGGGCGCCGCCGTCCAGCGTGACGTCGGTACCGGAAACGGTCATCGCAACGCCGACTTTCGGCGTCAGCGCAACGCTCTGCAGGGTCATCACGGTCGCATTGAGCGCCTGGATGGTGAACGTGCCGGCAAAGCCGCTCAGTTGCACCTTCTGGCCCACATGGAAGCCATCCGCCAGCCAGCTGCCGGCGCTGCGTGTCAGGCTGTTGGTGGCGATGTTGACGGTCGCCGTCCCGGTGATGACGCGCGGCTCTGCGACGTGCAGCGAACGCTCGGCATAGATGTTGAACGCGTTGGGCGCGAGCACGGTGCCGGCTGGCTGGCCGGCGCGTGTGTTCGGTGCGCTGAGCACCAGCACACTGCCGTCACCCCATGTCAGCGCGGAGTTGGCAGGCGCCGGCAGAGTCGCGTCGGCGATCGCCAGAATGGTGCGCGTATAGGTCTCGCCCGCAAGCTGGATCACCTGGCCGACCTGATAGCGGTCCTCCGACCAGTCGCGGCCGTCCTGACGGGTGACGATGATCTGTCCACCGGTTCCGGCGGCGATGTTCATCGGGCCGGCGCTTTCCAGATACATGTTGCCGCCGCCATGAACGAGCGTCAGCCCGCCATGCTGGCCTTGCACATAGAAGCTCTTCACCGCGTCGTTTTGCGTCGCCAGCGGCGCACCTTCGAGCGTCAGCGAGAAGCCGTCTTGCGAGATCTCGATGATGCGGAAGTCGCGCTTGCCGTCGGCATCGACCATGGTCACCAGATGTCCGGCGAGGTAGCCTTCATCGGCCCAGTTGACGCCGTCCTGGCGCGTGACGATGCCGCCGGTATAGGTCGGGTCGACGTCGACTTCGGCCACCACGGTCTGCAGCACGGCATTGGTCACCGGGTTGATGCGATTGATCGTGCGCGGCGCTTCCGAGACCGGCGCGAGTTGCCCGCCGATGACGTGCATGACCGCGCCGGCGATCGCCACGATCTGATACTCGCCCTTCGCAAAATCCTCATCGATCGAGATAAAGTCTCCGACCGCAAAGCCGGCCCAGTTGCCGCCGTCGGTGCGCGTGATGATGCCACCCGCCGTCGTGCTGGCCACATCCACCGACTTGTTCGGCGTGATCACATCCTTGTCGAAAGCGGTGATCGTATGCGACCCGTCCGCCACACCGACGAGCGTCGGTCCGCCCAGAACCAGGATCGAGTTGTCATTCGGATCCGCGCCTTCGGCCGGATTGGCCGGATCGATCAGCGCATCATTGATGGCGAGGATCGTCCAGACGCCCGCCAGGTTGTCGATCTTCACCGTTTGGCCGACGAGGAAGCCCATGGCTTTCCAGTCGAAGCCGGTGCGCACGATGGTGCCGCCATTGGCTCCGGATGCCGTTACGTCGAACGTGTTCGTCACCTGAACCGGCGGCGCAGGATTGAGCGTGCCTTCGATGACGAGCTCGTCGTTGCCCTCGCCGAGCATCAGGTTGACCACCTCGATGGTGCTCTTGGTGTCGTCGGTGCCGAAATCGCCATTCGAGTCGACGCTGATGCGCCCGAAGCTGATGCCACCTGGGAAGAAGCCGGATTCACCGAAGGTCGGATCGCCGGTCACACCAAGCCCCAGGCTCAGATCGTCAGCCATGTTGAAGCCGGTGAGCGTCGTCTCGGTCATGACGCCGCCGACATCTTCCTTGCTGGTGTCGTTGAAGATGTTCAGCACGTCGATCTGCTGCGATTCCGGCGGCTGCTGGCCGATCGCGATCAGGAAGTCGTCGGCTTCGCCGGGCAGCTTGAGGCCGTTCTCGAGCGAACGGTCGGCGCCGGTGACGCCGCCCTCGACAGCCAGCGGTCCGCGCAGCTTGGACAGATAGTGACCGGAAACCGGGAAGACCTTGACGCCTTCACGAGTGATCGGCACATCGTATTCGGTGTCGGCGCGCAGCTCGATAGTCTGCTGCTGGTAGTAGTTGGCCGGCGTGAACACAGCCACGGCGGCGGTGCGAACCACACGCACGTCGTTCAGCGTGTCGCCCAGATGCGGCAGGATCTGCGCC
The DNA here is from genome assembly GCF_004022645.1 of Mesorhizobium sp. M4A.F.Ca.ET.020.02.1.1. Taxonomy (NCBI): domain Bacteria; kingdom Pseudomonadati; phylum Pseudomonadota; class Alphaproteobacteria; order Hyphomicrobiales; family Phyllobacteriaceae; genus Mesorhizobium; species Mesorhizobium sp. M4A.F.Ca.ET.020.02.1.1. The sequence continues at coordinate 8,476 of NZ_RZOI01000114.1, forward strand.
ACATTGGTGCCGGTGATCTGGATTGTGGTGTCCTTGGTGTCGTTGTCGCCGCGGATGATCGCGATCTTGAAGTCGCCGATCAGATTGTCGGTCGAGTCGAACAGGCGGATCCACTGCCCCTCGAGGAAACCGAATGCCAGCCAGCCATCGTCCTCTTCGCCAAGTCCGTCGATGGTCATCCGGTAGGTCGGAATACCTTCTTCCATGACCTGCTCGAAGCGGATATCGCCGGTGTACTCACCGTCCCGCGCCAGATCGGACAGGATGACGTCGGCCTGCGCGCCTGTCGTGGCGAACAGCTTGTCGACCTTGAAGAACTTTCCATCCGCATCGATCGAGGTGATGAAATAATCGCCGCTGTCGACGCCGGCATTGCCGATGCGTACCTGCTGGCCGACGAAGAACCCTTCATCAACGAAGCTGCCGAGATCGGCACCGACCCCGCGCGTGACCTTGCCCAGGCCACCATCGTTGGAGAAGACAAGATTGCCGTCGAATATCTGCGTTGGCCTGAGGCCGCCAATGATCTCGTACCCCGAGCCGGGCGTGACCGCGATCCCGTTGACGCTGACGACATCCGCCAGACCGTCGGTAAGCACCGCGACGTGAACGCTGGTCGACGGCGCCTTGGTCAGGCGGATCGTATAGTCGTCGGTGTCCGATCCGTCGCCGTTGAGCAGCGTATTGCCTTCACTCTCCAGCACGACCGCGCCGGCGCTGTCATTGTCGATAACGTCGATGTCGACATAGCCCGGGCCTGAGCGCAGGTTCGGGAATACGTAGTCGTGGTCGGCGTCGACCGTCAGCGCCTGGTCGAGCTGGAAGAAGATCGCCGCCGTATGCGGGTCCTCACGCGGGATGTCGTCGCGCGCTTCGATGCCGACGCGCACCGCATCGTCCCAGTTTCCGCTGTCGAAAGTAATGCGCCAGTAGCCGTCGGCACCCTTGAACATGCGGCCGTCGAGATCGTTCGGATCGTCGACGTCGTAGATCATGATGTTTTCGTCGCTGAATTCGTTGACGAACAACTTGACGACGATCGTGTCGGTCGCTTCGGGCGCCGTGGCTAGCTGTACCAGAAGTTCGTCATTCAGCTTGGTCGTGGCATTGCCTTCGATGACGAGCGAGCGGCGATCTTCGGTATTGGTGCCGGGCGCCACTTCGGTGACATAGATTCCGGGCGTGTCGTTGTCACGCAGGTCGACTTCGACGTTGCGCACATCCGCGGCGTCGAAGGGATCGCCGTCCGGATAGGCCGCCGCCAGCACTGCGGGTGCGACACCGCTGGTGTCGGAGATGACACTGTGCTGAATGACGACCACCCGATCGCCCTCGGCGCGCAGATCGTCGGGGGCGTAGAGGTACACGTTCTGCGCCGTGTCCCAGTTGGTGCTGTCGAAGGCGAGCACGATCGAGCGATCGTTGATGATCGTCGGAACGCCGTTGATCATGATGACATGCTGGAATTCGCCGTCGGTTCCCACGGCGCCGGGATCCAGCGTCGAAAGCCAGATCGTGTCGCCGATGCCATTCGGCAACGGTGCCGGGTTGATCAGGGTGCCGTCTTCTTCCTGCTGCGGCGAACGTGCCGCCGCAATCGTCACATAGACGATCTGGCCGGCCAGCGGCGCGACCGCCAGCCTGACAGTGTAGCTGTCGACATTGCGCGGTCCGCCTTCCCGAACAGCCGTGAAGCCGTCCGTTTCGTCGATGCGGACGATGCCCTCTTCGGGGCCTGCCACGTGATAGTCGAAACCGTCGACCAGGACGCCATCGTAGAGTGGATCGCCCGAGGTGACGAGGTGATCAACGGCGCCGGACGCGCCTTCGAGTTCGCGTGTGATGATGTCTTCCGTGACATCACCCGCGACATTGATCGTGTCGGAGCCCAGACCGCCGATAACGCGATAGGCCACGCCGAAAGCCGTCGACTGAACGAAGAATTCGTCGTCGCCTTCAAGTCCGTCAACCTCGACCACTTCGATCGTGGTGTAGCGAACATTGAGGCCGGCGCCGAAGATGCCCTTTTCGGTTATGGCGAAATCGTCGGCGAATTCGGTCCCGAGGATGACCAGCTTGTCGAAGCCGGTGCCGCCGTCGACCGAGACCGGCGCGTTGACATTGTATTGCACTTCGTCCTCGCCGCCGCCGGCGCGGATATCGGGCGCCCGCGCGACCGAGAAGCCGAGCCCGATGATTGGCTTGGCGACGCCAAAGTCGTCCAGCACGATGACGTCGTCGGTGTAGTCGTCCGGCGTCGAGTCAGCGTCGGCGAAATTGATCGCGCCATCGCCGTTGGTATCGAGCGTGACCGCCGGCAGGTCGTCCTGATCGATCGTGCCGTCACCGTTCCAGTCCTGGTTGGCGACCGCCGCGATGGCGAACGCGCGGACGATGAACAGGTCGTTGTTGTCGTCGCCCTCGAGCCGCAGCTCGGCCTGGTTGGAATAGACGCGGAATTCGTCGTTGCCGGTGCCGCCCTGCGCGACCATCGGCGCACTGATGCCGGGGCTCAACCAGCCGCGTGTCGTAGCCACCATGTCGGGGAACACGTCCTGGTCGAGCAGGCCGCCGCCGAAGAACGGCGTGACGCCGTTTTCCGGATCGCCGGTGCGCTTGTTGCCGAATATCTGGCCGATGTTGAAGGAGTCGTCGCCAGCGCCGCCTTGCAGCGAAACGATCGCCGAGGTGTCGTCGGAGTAGAAATTGTCGTTGCCGCCCTGCCCCTCGACGGTGATCCGGCCATTCAGCGCGGTGTCGTAATTGATGCGCGCGACCTCGTTCGAGGGCTCATTGTCCTCAATAGTGTCGGCATAGGTCTTGGGCTGCCCGTAGACCATGGCGACGTAGGCCGGACGGTCGGCGGATTCGTGCGGCAGGTAGTTGGCGCCGCGCAGGAGGAAGATGTCGTCGATCGGCTTGTTGCCGCCGACCAGACCATTCTGCGACGAGTTGTAGCCGAAGATGGTCAGTTCATCGACACCATCGATGGAGCGCCCGCTGTCGAGGATGTTGATGACGTAGTTGCGCTGGAAGTCGGTGCCTGCGGTGCCCTGGCCTGGATTGTTGGAGCCAAGGGTGTAGATCTCATAGACATCGGTGCCCGACACGCCGT
>NZ_RZOI01001150.1:0-1135 GCF_004022645.1 Mesorhizobium sp. M4A.F.Ca.ET.020.02.1.1
GAGACAGAGGCCGACCTCACCAGTTTCGAGGCGCTGCCTTCAAGCAGCGCCTCGAAACTGGTGAGGTCGGCCTCGACCTGGGCGACCGAATTTGCCTGCAGCGCGAGTTCGAACAGCGAACCCGCATAGCGTTCTGCGACAGCTGAGATTGGCGATGACGATTGAGCCACGGACCGTCTTTTCTCTTGTCTGACAGGCCGCAGATTGTTGGCGCGAGCGAGAACTCTGGCTAAATCTTTGACCTTACTGCATTTTTCCAAGCACGGAGGCGCGGCTTCCGCTATCCCCGGCCGAAAGTCGATTGCCGTCTAGCACAGGCCTTTTAAGACCGCAATGCGTCGTCCGGCATGGTTTTCAGGCACTTTTGTCGCATCCGGCGGTAGAGCCCGGCCGCAAGCGGCGGATTAGTCGGTGATTCAGGGCAAAAAGCCGAAAGCAAAGGCCAGCGGCAACGCCGCCAGCACCAGTTCAACCACGATGGAAGCCCAATTGAAAGGGGTGTTGGCGCCGTCCGACATCATCGACAGCAAACGGCCGAAAGCGGTGAACAGCCAGGAGAAGCCGAGCGCCATGTAAAGCAGCGGCTGCGCGAGCAGGATGCAGCACAGGCTGACGCCGAGATAGAAGCCCGACATGCGGCCGCGCCCCTCGGCGATCGCCGCCGCCTTCTCCGGCCTGGCCTGCAGCCTGAGGATCCTGAAAGCGAGGTTCGGCGCCAGGAACAGCAACAGGCCGATGAGCAAGGTCGCCACGGCGCTCGACCATGCCAGCCACTCGCCCTGGCTCATCGGCCACGGAAACGCAAATTCCATCTTGCCCCCTCGTAAATGCCTGTTTGAAAACCGGGGCATTCTAGCGGAGGAAAAGCCGCGCGCCAGATGGCGCCGGAACTTTAGGAAGGCGTATCAAGACAGGGCGAATGCGACCGCCGCCTCGGCGTGCAGGCGCGTGGTGTCGAACACCGGAATGTCGAAGTCCGCCTGGCCGATCAGCATGGTGATCTCGGTGCAGCCCATGATGACGCCGTCGATGTTCTCATCGCGCCGCAGGCGGCCAACTTCCTCGACATAGGCCGCATGCGATTCGGATTTGACGATGCCTTGGCAGAGTTCGTCATAGATCACCCGGTGTACCA
>NZ_RZOI01001151.1:0-1134 GCF_004022645.1 Mesorhizobium sp. M4A.F.Ca.ET.020.02.1.1
CCGTGGTGCGCACCGCGCAGACCCGCATCAAGCTGAATGCCAGCGTCGGCCTCGGGAACGGGAACAACGGCGGCGGCTACGGCAATGGCAACGGGAGCGGCAACGCCGGCACGAATTTGGGTGGCGGCATCAAGCTGCTCGCCGTCAACCTGCCGCTCAATGTCGAGGTGGCCTATGCCGAAGCAAAGCTCACCGACGTAAGTTGCCCGACCGGGCGTCCCGACAGCCTGAAGGTCACGATCGCGGCACAGCCCGGCGTCGTCGCCGCGCACCTTGCCGACACCAACGCCAGCGGCTTTGCCGACTTCACCAAGCCGCAATCGTTCAGCGACGCCGAAATCGCCGACGTCAGCGTCAAGCTTTTGCTGGTCAACCTCAGCCTGCTGCAGATCAACGGATCTTCGGCGTTCTCGGTCACCAACATGGCGCCGACGAACCTGACGTTCAATGCCACCGAGATCGCTGCCAAGACGATGAAAACAGTGTCGACGAAGAACCTGACGCAGTCGCTCTCCACCTCGCTGGTCAACAACCTGTCGCTGTCGGTCAAGGCGCTGGGCGCCGGGCTCGACGTCACCGCCCTGCTCAGCACCGTGAAGCCGGCGGTGGTGACGGTGCTCAACGGCGTGACCGCGCAGGTCGACAACCTGGTCTACAACGTACTTGGCGCGCTCGGCGTGCATGTCGGCGAAGCCGATATCCGGGTCACCGGCGGGACCTGTGGACGCTCCGTGCTGGTTCAGTAGTCAAATTGTAGAGATAATCAAATTTGCCTCTTCAAAGAGATTCAGGCCATCGAAGTCGACGTATATGGTCTGGCCTTGCACATATATTTGATCAAGCATCGCTGAAATCGCGCCAGCGTGTTCCTTAGACAAGGATATCAATACCTTTCCGTCTTGAATCCTCACTAAGTGCTCGTTCTCAGTGACAATCGTGACCTGAAAGCCAGATATGCCACCCGAAAAATTTGCGTTGAATCCAGACGACATGTCGACAACATCGCGGAGCAACAATTTCGAAGACAGCTCTCGTACCTCACGAAGCGTGCACAACACAATTACGGATGGCGGTGGCTCCCCGAACGCGACTTCGTTCGTGAATTCGATGAGCATCACCGAGCCTCGCTGGACA
>NZ_RZOI01001152.1:0-1133 GCF_004022645.1 Mesorhizobium sp. M4A.F.Ca.ET.020.02.1.1
TTCCAGATTGAACTGCAGTTTCAGTTCGCAGATGACCACCACGGGCGGCTCGCCATCGCGCAGCCCGACCACGTCGCAGCCGCCGACTTCGCCCTTGACGGTAAAGTCCAGGCTCTCGAGAAACCGCTTCACCGGGACGTATAGGGACGGTTCCTGCATGCGAGAGGCATAGCCGATTCGGACCGGGCGCGGACAGCGCCGCCAAAAGGGCGCGTCTCGACAGGCGGATTGGCAGCTGCAAAACCGGTCCGCGATGCTTGAGGCCCCTTCGACAGGCCGTCCAGCGCAGAGAGATTTGCTGAATTACTGCCTGGCGAACGCGCCCGTGTAGGTTTGGCCGGCAAGCGTATAGGTGGCGGCCAGCGTCCCGTCGGGCTGCATGATGAAGGTGGCGTCCGCGCCGTTCGGCAGGCGCGCAAGCTTCAATGTGTTGCCTGAAATCTTCCCGGCGCCATCGGCGACGCCCGGCTTGTTGTCGGCCAGAACTCCCCACGCATAGGTGACCGTCACCTGCCCGCGAGGAGCAATCGTGAGCACGGCCAGCTTGCCTTCATACATCCCGTCCAGCCGTCCGGCCCATATGCCGGAGAATGCGGCATATTTTGCCGGAACGCCCTTGTCGGGGGGCGTCGCCACCACGGATGGGTCCAGGACTGCCGAATCCTGAGCAGGAGGAACCGCGGCCAGGGCAGGTTGTGCAGGAGGTGGCGGTGGCGGCGATGCTTCAGGCGCCGATTGGCACGCGGCGAGCGTGAGCGACGCGAATCCAAGCATCAGGAAAAGACTGTTTGGTGGAGCCAATCGGAATCGAACCGACGACCTCTTGAATGCCATTCAAGCGCTCTCCCAACTGAGCTATGGCCCCACTCCCGGCAGTCAGCCGGCGCCGTTTCCGGCGAAGAGATCCGGCGCGGTTTTGAGGTCCGCGCCGTCAAGTGCAGGCGGCTTCTAACCCCGCCTTCGGTCAAGATCAAGCCTTCAACGACCGCTTTTTCGTCACAGGCCAACAAAGGCCGGCAAATGATCGCAGCGGGGCCCGATCAGACCTCGTCGTCGTCGTCGCCGACGCCGATCATGTCAGTAACGTCGTCGTCCTCTTCCTCTTCATCGGCAAGGAAGGTGTCGTCCTCATC
>NZ_RZOI01001153.1:0-1131 GCF_004022645.1 Mesorhizobium sp. M4A.F.Ca.ET.020.02.1.1
CAATGGCGAGGGCCGCAACCGTGGGGCGGTAGCGGCGACGCAGACGACAGAGCGGGCGCCTGCGAGGGAAAGAGGGGTTAGTTCTCCACCTCATACCTTTGAAAACGAGTTGGGGTACAGATTAGGCAGCGAGGCCCAAATATCGCGCTTCAGCCGCGGCAAGCTCCTTTCGCCGAGCCTCAACACGACGACTGCAAGCCGCGGCTTGCGCTCCCATTTGGCGATCAATCATCTGCCATTGATCGCGAAGACTATCGATGCCGCTATACACAACCCACTTCGCCTTGGCGCTCCGGGCTTTCCACCTGTGGCCAAGATCCTCTCCGATCTCGGTCAGGGTGCATCCGTCAAGCACCGCGTCTTCAAATGGAATGAGGAGGTCACCCAAGCCAGCCCGCAACGCCGACAGGATGGGCTGGCCGTCAATTCTGGCTATCCGCTCGTCCTCGCTTTTCGCCAACCGCAGCGGTGTCTGCGTCCTGGTGCCGTTCTCGTCGTCGGCCACATTGGTGCGCTGGCCGACGCTCACGCGCTGCTTCACGGTATGCCTTGTCTCGCGATAGGAGATTTCCCCGCCCGGCAGCATGGCACCCCTCCAACCGCCTTTCTCTGCCCGTTGAAACGGCCTGTCGAAATTCTTTCCAGAGAGATGCAGGCTGCGGTTTTCGACGCCGATGCCTTCCTCGCTGATGTCGAGTTCGTCATCGTACGGCGAAGTGCCAACTACCTCGCAGAGTAGCCGATAGCGAATGATCCATGGGATGTCGTCATGCCTGCGATCGCGGCGTAGAGACTCGACAATGGGCAACGGCACCGCATCGTTGTCATTCGCGGCTGCATACTTGCGCGGCTTCCATTTGTTCGGCCCGCGGGGCGCCCTGTAGCGGCATATGGTGATGGGCGGCGCGGATGCCATCAGGTCGGCCAACTCGCGCCTGGCGAGCGCCTTTGCGGAAGGGATGGTCGTGTCGACTTCGAACGCTACCTGCAGATTGTTGTTCGCGACGTCGAACACAGGCGTGTCGTCATTGGCCGCAACGCGACCCGTCGCCTCGAAGGCGGCCTCCAGATTTTGCATTGATGTGCTCTGTTCCGAGAGGTCGCCCCACGCGACCGTTGCATTGTGCCGGC
>NZ_RZOI01001154.1:0-1130 GCF_004022645.1 Mesorhizobium sp. M4A.F.Ca.ET.020.02.1.1
CATCTGCACCATGCGCCCGACGTTCCAGAAGCCGTGCACGCCGGCGGCAAGCGTCCGCGCCAGCGCCCCGTCGACGAACAGCAGTCCGGCCTGACCGTCGACCACCGGGTGAACGGACATCAGTTCCGTCTTGCGGGCCTGGCCGAGCCGGCGCATGAGAGCCGGATCGATCGCAAGATCGGCCGACGTGTCGACCAGCGTTACCTTCCACGGGCCGGCATCCGTCCACAGCACGAGCTTGCGATCCGGCGCCAGGACGGCATGGAGGTTGCCGTCACGCTCGATGACGGCGACATCCGTACGCCCGGTGCGAACGACGGTGAAATGACGCGCGGCCACCTCCGGGAGCTTGTCGAACAGCGCCTTCTCGTAGGCCGAAACGAATTCCGGGTTCTTCAGATCGTGCCGGGACACTTCAAGGCGCCCGCGCCGGTTGGCAAGCCAATGCTCGCCCGGCATCAGGACAGCCTTGATCTCCCCCTTGTAGAGGGTGACGGCCCGTTCGTTTTCCTTAACAAGGACGCGCTCGCGCCCAAGAACCTTGTCGAGAATGGTCATTGTCTTCACTCCTGTCGGGCATGGCCCCATGCGAGGCGTCAACTCATGCGTCGATCATCCTTTTCGTTTCTCGGTTCCTTTCCCGGCACGAATGATCCGGAGACCGGTGGCATCGCCAGGCAGCGGGCCGTCGGGAGCGGATCGCGAGACAGCGAAGCGGGCGCCGGAGGCCTTGGCCTCCCTTGCCGGCGACACTGCGCCTTGATCGTCACCGCGGGCCTGGCCGCGAGCCGATGGCGTCGGACCTTTCGATGCGGCCTTGGCCGAGGCCTAGGCCGTCCGTCAGGTCTTTCGCATTCCGGTCCCCGGACCGATTTTTCCGAATAACACCGTGACAGGGTGGCTTGGCTTGGAAGGCCAATGGAGAAGGATTCGAACCTTCGACCGTCAGATTCGCGATCTGATGCTCTACCCAACTGAGCTATCCGTGGTGCAGACAGCAGGATTCGAACCTGCGACCTCCGGACCCAAATCCGGTGCTCTCCCCCTGAGCTACATCCGCGATCCCAACCTCCGAAACGGCGCCGTACACAGGGCGGCAGAGCCGCCCTGTGTACGGCGCCGTTTCGGAG
>NZ_RZOI01001155.1:0-1120 GCF_004022645.1 Mesorhizobium sp. M4A.F.Ca.ET.020.02.1.1
CGTCACCACCGAGATGCCCTTCAGGGGGCGCTGCAGGATGCCGTGCATGGTGGCCGCGCCGAGCAGCAGCGTTTCCTGGCGGCCGCGCAGATGCAGGATACGGTCGGTGAAGATGTGGCCACGCTCGAGGTCGCCGGCAAGCTGCACCTCGTCGATGGCGACGAAGGCCGCATCGGTCTCGCGCGGCATCGCCTCCACCGTGCAGACCGAATATCTGGCGCCCGCCGGTTGGATCTTCTCCTCGCCGGTGATCAGCGCCACCTTGTGGACGCCGACCTTCTCGCAGACGCGCGCATAGACCTCGCGCGCCAGGAGCCTGAGCGGCAGGCCGATGACGCCGCTCTCATGCGCCACCATGCGCTCGATGGCGAGGTGGGTCTTGCCGGTGTTGGTGGGTCCAAGCACGGCCGTCACGTCGCGGCCGGAAAGGATCAACGGCTGGGGGTGTTTCGGCTGGACGTTCATCGGCCCGGAAATAGACTTTCTGCCGCTCGTAGTCGGGGGCGCGCCGGCGATGGCGCGTGTGACAGCCGACACATAGGGATTTCGAGCGCGAAGCGAAAGCGGAATGTTCCGCCGTCGGTCTCCATGGGTCGCGTGGGGGGGCGAAATCCGCTCCCGATTAACGGTTGGAACGAGTCTGGAACGAATCGGCGACGAATCGCTGACTCGCCGAAGTTCATGGTTTGTTCATGGCTACATGTGGATTTTTTGACGATGAGTCTCACCATATGCTGAATCGCTTGATTGGCCCGTTTCATGCAGGACGAACGCGAGTCGCGCGTCGCCGTTAACCTTTGCCGATGAACGACCGACGTTGTTCGTCTGGCCTCGGCCAAGATTATGAAATTCTTGACGTTTCCTAACGGGCCTTAATCTTTCGGGTACGTTTCTCGGCCCTCGGCGTTAACGTTCCGGCCCAAAGCCGGAACGAATCGGCGACGAATCAGCGATGTCGGGATTTTCTTGGTTTGTTCACCCCAACATGTTGTGTCGCAGGGAGGTTTTCCACCGAGAATCCACAGGTTGGGCACATGCTTTTGCACAGGCCGCGCGCGAGCCATTAACCTTTGCGTGCCGGAGCGGGGCAAAGGCGTCGCGCGAGGGGCCCGCACAGCGG
>NZ_RZOI01001156.1:0-1113 GCF_004022645.1 Mesorhizobium sp. M4A.F.Ca.ET.020.02.1.1
AATGTCCGGCTGGACAATGAGGGGCAGCGCCGAGGTCCAGCTGAAGTGCTCTGCGCTGGGCGACGCTCCTGGGACGGCATTGGCGTCCGCGCGCATTCCCGCCACGTCAGCGCCGCCCCTCATCGGCCTGCCGGGCACTTCTCCCCGTATAGTGACGGGGAGAAGGGGCGGCCTCGTGCGGTTTCGCCAATCTCCAACATTGCAGATAGCCCGTGACAGAGGGGGGTGACTTGGCGCCATCATCACACCTGCAAAATCGAAGAAACAAGCAACTGCGTATAGGGCGCGCGCGGGTCGTCGAGGACGCGGTCGGTCAGGCCGCTTTCGACGACGTGACCGTCCTTCATCACCATCATGCGCTGCGACAGTAGCCGCGCCACGGCGAGGTCGTGGGTGACGACGATGGCCGCCAGGCCAAGGTCGGTGACCAGCCCGCGCAGCAGGTCGAGCAGGCGCGCCTGCACCGAGACGTCGAGGCCGCCGGTCGGTTCGTCCATGAACACGAGGCGCGGCCCGGTGACGAGGTTGCGGGCGATCTGCAGGCGCTGGCGCATGCCGCCGGAAAAGGCGCGCGGCTCGTCGTCGATGCGGTCCTCGTCGATCTCGACGCGCGACAGCCAGTCGACGGCGGTTGCGCGGATTTTTCCGTAGTGGCGGTCGCCGACGGCCATCAGCCGCTCGCCGACATTGGCGCCTGCCGACACCGTCATGCGCAGGCCATCGGCCGGGTTCTGGTGGACAAAACCCCAGTCGGTGCGCATCAGGAAGCGACGCTCGGCCTCGCTCATGCGGTAAAGCTCGCGCCATTGGCCGTCGCGCATGCGGTAGCTGGCGGTGCCGGAAGAGGGCAGCAGCCGGGTCGACAGGCAGTTGAGCAGCGTCGTCTTGCCGGAGCCCGATTCACCGACCACCGCCAGCACTTCGCCCGGCCACAGGTCGAAACTGACAGTCTCGCAGCCGACGCGCGAGCCGTAGAATTTGGACAGCGCCGAGACGCGCAGCAGCGGTTCGTCGGTCATTCGGCCGGCTCCGTTTTTTCGAGAGCAAGTTGGGCGTCAGGCGCAAGGTGGCCGCGATGGCCTTCCTCACGCCGCTTCTCGCAGTGGTCGGTGT
>NZ_RZOI01001157.1:0-1111 GCF_004022645.1 Mesorhizobium sp. M4A.F.Ca.ET.020.02.1.1
TCCTCGATCTGCTCCAGTGTGCGGATGCCGCCGCCGAGCTGCACCGGATTCTTCGTCGCCTTGAGGATGGCGCCGACCGCCGCGCTGTTGACGCTCTGGCCCTTGAAGGCGCCGTTGAGGTCGACGACGTGCAGCCACTCGAAGCCCTGCTCCTCGAAGGCCCTGGCTTGGGCTGCCGGGTCATCGTTGTAGATCGTCGCCGTCGCCATGTCGCCGTGCTTCAGGCGCACGCATTTGCCGTCCTTGAGATCGATGGCGGGAAACAGGATCATGGTCAGGCCCCTTCGACGATCACGAAATGGCCGGTCGAGGCGGCGAGCCTGAATTTCGAGGCCTCCTGGTATTCAGGCGATTCGTAGCAGGCGACCGCTGCTTCGTACGACTCGAACTCGACCACGACGTGGCGATTGCCCGTCGGCCCTTCCGGGTTGGTGTAGCGCCCGGCCCGGACGGGGAACTTCGCGCCATACTTGGCGAAGGCCCTGGCATTGGCCTCGATGTACTGCTTGTAGACCTCGGGGTCGCGGACGTCGATCAGCGCGATCCAGTAGCCCTTCTTGTTCATCTAGGGTCTCCAGCGCAGGAAATTGGCGATCAGCGCCAGGCCCAGCGCCTGGCTTTTTTCGGGATGGAACTGCGTGCCGATGAGATTGTCGCGCGCGACAGCGGCCGTCACCGGCCCGCCATAGTCGGCGACGGCCAGCACCTCGTCCGGCTTCCTGGCCTCGAGATGATAGGAATGGACGAAATAGGCGTGCAACCCGTCGGATCCGGTCGCGATGCCAGAAAATACCGGGTGATCGCGTCGGAGCTCGATCGTGTTCCAGCCGATCTGCGGGATTTTCAGCGCCGGATCGGCGGGCGTGATCTCCTTGACGTCGCCAGCGATCCAGCCGAAGCCCGTGGTGACGGTCTTTTCAAGCCCGCGTTCCGACATCAGCTGCATGCCGACGCAGATGCCGAGGAACGGCCGTCCCTTGCGAACAGCCACGTCCTCCACCGTTTCCCACATGCCGGCGACAGCCTTGAGGCCGGCCGCGCAGTCGGCATAGGCGCCGACGCCGGGCAGCACGATGCGCTCGGCGGTGCGGACCCGTTCCGCATCGGCGGT
>NZ_RZOI01001158.1:0-1107 GCF_004022645.1 Mesorhizobium sp. M4A.F.Ca.ET.020.02.1.1
GCCCGGAATGACGATCGTATGCGGCGACAGCCATACTTCGACGCACGGGGCACTGGGCGCGCTCGGCTTCGGTATCGGCTCCTCGGAAGTCAGCCATGTCTTTGCCACTCAGACCTTATGGCAGCGCAAGCCGCGCACCATGCGCGTGACGGTAAATGGCTCGGCCAAGCCTGGTGTCGTCGCCAAAGACATCATCATGGGCATTATCGCGTCGATCGGGGTCTCGGGCGCCGCTGGCCATGTCATCGAATATGCCGGCGCCGCCATTCGAGACCTTTCCATCGAAGGGCGCATGACGCTCTGCAATATGTCCATCGAGGCGGGCGCCCGAGCCGGCATGGTCGCTCCGGACGCGAAGACGCTCGCTTATCTCAAAGGCCGTCCTTTCGCCCCAAAGAATGAGGCATGGGACCAAGCTGTTGCGAAGTGGACTGCGCTTTCGAGTGATGCTGATGCCATCTTCGACAAGGAGGTCATCCTCGACGCAGGTGCACTCGCCCCCATGGTATCTTGGGGGACGAGCCCGGAAGATTCCTCGTCGATTACCGATCGCATTCCAAATCCGGGCGATGTCGCCGATCCGCTGAAGCGCGCCAGGATTGAAAAAGGGCTTTCGTACATGGGACTTAGCGCTGGCACCTTATTGGAGGGTCTCAGGGTCGATCGCGTCTTCATTGGATCATGCACAAACGGCCGGATCGAGGATCTGCGGTCCGCGGCATCGGTTCTGAAGGGCAGACGTGCCTTGGTGCCGACTCTTGTCGTTCCAGGCTCCGGTCTCGTGAGGGCGCAGGCCGAGGCGGAAGGCCTCGACCGCATCTTCCTCGAAGCCGGCTGCGAATGGCGCTACGCCGGTTGCTCCATGTGCCTGGCCATCAATGGCGATGCCGTGCCGAGCGGCGAGCGTTGCGCCTCCACCACGAACCGCAATTTTGTGGGACGGCAGGGGCGCGGCGCTCGCACTCATCTGATGAGCGCGCCGATGGCCGCGGCGGCGGCCGTCAGCGGCTGTCTGGCCGATGTGCGTCAACTGATGGGAAACTGACATGGAACGCTTTGGCTCCGTAACTGGCGTTGCCGCTCCTATCGAAGGCGCGGACATAGACC
>NZ_RZOI01001159.1:0-1104 GCF_004022645.1 Mesorhizobium sp. M4A.F.Ca.ET.020.02.1.1
CTGCGCATCTGACCAAGCCGGCGCGCTCGGCCGTCCTCCTCGGCACCGTCATCTCGGTGATCCAGAAGGCGCGTTCCCAGGTCGGCAAGGCACACTTCGTTCGTGAGGCAGTCGCGCCGAAAGCAGCGCCCGCGCCGGCCTTCACCGTTATTCACGGTCCGGCCACACCGGCGCCCCCCGCGCCGGAACCGGCGGCCGCGCCGAACGGTCCGATCGACATCCTCATCGCCGAGGACAATGACGTGAACCAGCTTGTCTTCGGCCAGATCCTAAATGGCCTCGGCCTCAGCTACCGCATCGCCGGCAACGGCCGCACAGCGGTGGAGATGTACAGGGCGCTGCGGCCAAGGCTGATCCTGATGGATGTCTCGATGCCAGAGATGAACGGCTACGAGGCGACCGGCGCCATCCGTCAGATCGAACGGCAGAACGGCAGCCACACGCCGATCATCGGCGTCACCGCCCACGCGCTGAAGGGCGACCGCGAGAAATGCATCGAGGCCGGCATGGACGATTATCTGGCGAAGCCGATCTCGCCCGACCGCCTTGGCAGCAAGATCGGCACCTGGCTCAGCGAGACGGTCGCGGTGAAGACAGCGTGAGGCGCGACCGAGCCCGTTGTCCTACAACTGGAACTTGGCTTTTGTCCGCTCGGCGCATGGGCCGGCCTTGATGGCGACGGACGGCTTGCCGTCCTGCCAGCTGGTCTCGAAGGAGAAGCCTTGCGCATGATCCTGCAGCGCCTCGGGCAGCATTTCCAGGAAGGCGTCCATCGGCACATGCAGGAAGGGCTTGGCCGTTGTTGCCTGCAATGCCCTGGCGATCGAGCTCTTGCCGGCGCTGCCGACCTCATTCAGCGGGACGATCCTGGCTGTCATCTGCGAACGCCCTCCCGCCATCCCGTCAACGGTTGCGCACCACCAGGCAAGCGCCGCCGACGCCGTGCAGTTTCTGGCAGATGCCATTGGCCTCGCCGCGGCTGTCGGCGCCGATTCGAACCGCATAGATGCCGCGCCGGCCGATCGGCGTGCGCACACGGCTGACCACCGGATCGTGATTGGAAAGCAGCGCCGGGAAGCGGCTCCTGACCCTCAGCCACTGGCT
>NZ_RZOI01000115.1:0-11395 GCF_004022645.1 Mesorhizobium sp. M4A.F.Ca.ET.020.02.1.1
GGGGCACATCACCATCGCTGTCGGGGCGACGCGGTTGATCCAGCAGGCATCGTGGCCGGCGCCCGAGACGATGTTGCGATGCGTGTAGCCGAGCCGGTCGGCTGCATCGCGGATCGCCTTGACGCAGCCCTTGTCGAAGGTGACCGGATCGAAATGGCCGACCTGCTCGATCTGGTATTTGATGTCGAGCGCATCGCAGATCGTGTCGATGCCTTCGCGCACGCGCGCGTCCATGGCGTCGAGCACCTCCTTTTCCGGCGAGCGGATGTCGATGGTGAAGACGGTGCGCCCGGCAATGATGTTGCGCGAGTTCGGATAGGCCTGCATATGGCCGACAGCGCCGACAGCGTCCGGCTGATAGTCCATGGCGATCTCGTGCACCAGCTCGATCACCCGCGCCATGCCGAGCCCGGCATTGCGGCGCTTCGGCATCGGCGTCGAGCCGGTATGCGCCTCCTTGCCGGTCAGCGTCACCTGCAGCCATTTCAGGCCCTGGCCGTGCGTGACGACACCGATGTCGATGCCTTCATCTTCAAGAATAGGCCCCTGCTCGATATGCAGTTCGAAGAAGGCGTGGATCTTGCGCTCGCCGACTTTCTCGGTGCCCTTCCAGCCGATGCGCTCCAGCTCCTCGCCGAACTTCTTGCCGTCCTTGTCGACATGTTCGTAGACGTCGGCCTGGTCGAGCACGCCGGCGAAGACGCCGGAGGCCATCATGGCCGGCGCGAAGCGCGCGCCTTCCTCGTTCGTCCAATTGGTAACGACGATCGGGTGCCTGGTCTTGATGCCGAGATCGTTGAGCGAGCGCACGCCTTCCAGCCCGCCGAGGACGCCGAGCACGCCGTCATACTTGCCGCCGGTCGGCTGGGTGTCGAGATGGCTGCCGACATAGACCGGCGGCAGACTGGGATCGGTGCCCTCGCGGCGGGCAAACATGGTGCCCATCTCGTCGAGCCCCATTTCGAGGCCCGCGGCCTCGCACCAGCGCTTGAACAGGTGCCGGCCCTCGCCGTCCTCGTCGGTCACGGTCTGGCGATTGTTGCCGCCGGCAATGCCGGGGCCGATCTTCGCCATCTCCATGATGGAATCCCACAAACGGTCTGAATTGATTCGCAGATTCTCGCCGGGGGCCGCCATTCAAAGTCCTCTCATTTCACGATCCGATCGGGCGGCGGTTCCCGACGCCGCCCAACCGGACAAAGCAGTCTAGTCTATCGACCTCAGAACATCGCGCAGATGGTCGATCAATTCGTTGATCTGACCCTTTGTGATGATCAGCGGCGGCGACAGCGCGATGATGTCGCCGGTGGTGCGGATCAGCGCGCCGTGCTCGAACGCCTTGACGAAGGCCGAGAAGGCCCGCTTCGTCGGCTGCCCGGCAATCGGCGCCAGTTCGATCGCGCCGATCAGGCCGATGTTCCTGATATCGATGACGTTCGGCTCGCCCTTCAGCGAATGCAGCGCATCTTCCCAGTAGGGCGCCAGCTCCTCGCCCCGGGTCAGCAGGCCTTCGTCCTTGTAGGTGTCGAGCGTGCCGAGCGCCGCGGCACAGGCGATCGGATTGCCCGAATAGGTATAGCCGTGGAAGAACTCGATCATGTGATCGGGTCCGGTCATGAAGGCGTCGTGGATCTCCTTCGTCACGAACACCGCGCCCATCGGGATAACGCCGTTGGAGACGCCCTTGGCGGTGGTCATGATGTCCGGCGTGACGCCGAAATAGTCGGCGGCGAACGGTGTGCCGAGGCGTCCGAAGCCGGTGATGACCTCATCGAAGATCAACAGGATGCCGTGCTTGGTGCAGATCTCGCGCAGCTTCTGCAGATAGCCCTTCGGCGGCAGGATGACGCCGGTCGAGCCGGCCACCGGCTCGACGATAACGGCCGCGATGGTCGAGGCGTCATGTAGCGCGACGATGCGCTCGAGTTCGTTGGCGAGTTCCGCGCCATGCTCCGGCACACCCTTGGAGAAGGCGTTCTTTTCCGGCAGATGCGTATGCGGCATATGGTCGACGCCGCCGAGCAGCGTGCCGAACATCTTGCGGTTGTTGACGATGCCGCCGACCGAGATGCCGCCGAAATTGACGCCGTGATAGCCGCGCTCGCGGCCGATCAGCCGGGTGCGCGAGCCCTCGCCCCTGGCGCGGTGATAGGCGATCGCCATCTTCAGCGCGGTATCGACCGATTCCGAGCCGGAATTGGTGAAGAAGACATGGTCCATGCCCTTCGGCGCGATGTCGACCAGGCGGTTCGCCAGTTCGAAGACGATCGGGTGGCCCATCTGGAAGGCCGGCGCATAGTCGAGCTCGGCCGCCTGGTGCTGGATCGCCTCGGTGATCTTCGGCCGGCAGTGGCCGGCATTGACGCACCAGAGACCGGCGGTGCCGTCGAGCACCTTGCGGCCGTCGCTGGTGGTGTAATGCATGTCCTTGGCGGACACGAACATGCGCGGCGCCTGCTTGAATTGCCGGTTCGCCGTGAACGGCATCCAGAATGCGCTGAGATCGTTCGGCGTGACTTTCAGCCGGTTGGACATGACCAAGACTTCCCCTTGTAACCTGTTTCGGTGCGGCTAACGCTTGGTCTTCCCAGCACTTGGTCTCAGCTGCGTTTTCGTGCTACGCAAATTTTGACCGATTGGACAAACGTTAGCACCGCCATGTCGGCGGTCAAGGGATTACTAACGGAAATGCGGCATCGGAAGCGCGCTCCACAGGCCAAGGAAAAACTGGTCCAGAGAATTGGTCCAGATGACGCTCGCGGCGAAGGTTTACGGGGGTGACGGCCGCCATGGAAGGTTCCGCTCCCCGCCGCACCCGCATCCAGCAGGAAAAGCGCGAGCTGATCCTGGAAGCCGCGCTCGAGGTCTTCTCCACCAACGGTTTTCGCGGCTCTACCATCGACCAGATCGCCGAAGCGGCCGGCATGTCGAAGCCGAACCTGCTCTACTACTTCCGCCGCAAGGAAGACATTCACGAAACGCTGATGGAGCGGCTGCTCGAGACGTGGCTGGCGCCGCTCAGGGAACTCGACGACATCGGCGACCCTCTCACCGAGCTGCGCAGCTACATCAGGCGCAAGCTCGAAATGGCGCGCGATTTCCCGCGCGAGAGCCGGCTGTTCGCCAATGAGATCCTGCAGGGCGCGCCGCGCATCATGCCGCTGCTGGAAGGCGAGCTGAAAACGCTGGTCGACGAGAAGGCGGCCGTCATCAAGGGCTGGATGCGCGCCGGCAAGATCGCTCGCACCGACCCTTGGCACCTGATCTTCTCGATCTGGGCAACGACGCAGCACTATGCCGATTTCGACGTCCAAGTCCGCGCCGTGCTTGGCGCCGACCGCGGCGGCGACGGCCGCTTCGAGGACGCCGCGCGCTTCCTCGAGCAATTGTTCATCGACGGGCTGAAGCCGAAGGGCTGAAAGTGTAGATGGCGTCAGGCGCTGCGCCGATCGGCCGGCAGCGCGTCGAGCAGCTTCTGCAATTTGGCGATCGAATTCTGCTCGGCAAGCGGCGTGTAGACGATCAGCCGCATGTCGGAACCGTCGTCGATCGAAAGGCTCATATGCTCGAATGTCATGGCGCCGGCGCTCGGGTGCCTGACATGCTTCACCCCTGACAATCTCCGCGCCACATCACGCTGCGGCCACCAGTCGCGGAACTCGGGACTTGAACGCATCATCAGCGCGATCAGCCGGTCGAAGTCCGGGTCGCCGACATATTTGGCGCTTTCCGCGCGAAACGATGCGAGCACCACGCGGGCGAGTTCTTCCCAGTCGACCAGCAGGCGGCGGTGGTGCGGGCTGGCGAACACCATGTGGACAATGTTGCGGGTATCGCCCTCCAGCAGGCCATAATCCCCGAACACTGCCACCGCCGCTGGGTTCCAGGCCAGCACATCCCAGCGCCGGCCGACGACATAGGCCGGCTGCAGGACGAGGCTTTGCAGCATGTGCAGCAGCGGGCCGTCGACCTTTTCGGGCGCCGCCTCGCGGCGCTCCTGCTGCTGGCGGCCGGCAAGGATGAACAGATGCCGCTTCTCGACGGCGTCAAGGCGCAACGCCTCCGAGAGCGCCGTCAGCACTTCGACCGAGGGGCGAACGTCCCTGCCCTGTTCCAGCCAGGTGTACCAGGTCGTGCCGACGCCGGCGATCATCGCCACTTCCTCGCGTCTCAGCCCTGGCGTGCGCCGCCGCGCGCCGCAAGCGATGCCGGCGGTCTCGGGCGAAAGCCTTTCCCGGCGCGAGCGCAGGAAGGCGCCAAGCTCGCGCCGGCGGCTGTCTTCTGACGAATGGGGGATCGCGTCCATGGGACTTATTATAGCAGTATTGATACCAGGATAAAGTTTGAACTGTTTGGGATGCGCGCCGCGCCCCATCTTGCGTTCAGAGCGAAACATGGAGGCTCTGAACATGGACCTGAAGGACAAGACCGTCCTCATCACCGGATCAACCGACGGCGTCGGCCGCGTCGTGGCCGAGAAGCTCGGCGCGAGCGGCGCGCATATCCTGGTGCATGGCCGCGACGCGATGCGCGGCAAGGCAGTCGTCGCTGCCATTGAAGCCGCCGGCGGCAAGGCCGAGCTTCTCGTCGCCGATCTCTCCTCGCTTGCCGAGGTCAGGCGCCTCGCCGAAGCCGTGCGCGCCAGGACAACGCGGCTCGACATCCTGATCAACAATGCCGGCGTCGGCACCGCCGGCGGAGGCGCGAAAAGACAGGTCAGCGCCGACGGCTACGAACTGCGTTTCGCCGTCAACTATCTCGCCGCCTTCCTGCTGACCTCGGAGCTTTTGCCGCTGCTCAAGGCGAGCGCGCCGGCGCGGATCGTCAATGTCGCCTCGGCCGGCCAGCAAGCGATCGACTTCGACGACATCATGCTGACCCACGGCTACAGCGGCGTGCGTGCCTACTGCCAGAGCAAGTTGGCACAGATCCTGTTCACCGTCGATCTGGCCGGAGAGCTGAAAGGCAGCGGCGTCACCGTAAACGCCCTGCATCCGGCAAGCTACATGGACACCACCATGGTCCGGCAAGCAGGCGTCACGCCGTGGAGCTCGGTCGAGACCGGCGCCGACGCCATCCTCAACCTCGCCGCTTCGCCGGCGCTCAAGGGACGCAGCGGTCTCTATTTCGACGGCCAGCGCGAATCCCGCGCCGACGCACAGGCCTACGACGAAAAGGCGCGCCGGCAGTTGCTGAGCCTTAGCCTCGACCTGATCGAGCGCGCCTCAGGCCCAACCAGGAACAACAGTCATGAGTGAGAAAATCGAACATTGCGTCATTATCGGCGGCTCGTCCGGCATCGGCCTTGCCACGGCGCGCAAGCTGGTTGGCCCCGGCATGAAAGTGACGATCACGGGCCGCAATGAAGACAAGCTCAAGAACGCCTGGAAGACCCTTGGCGGCACCGTCGGCAAGGCCTCCTTCGATGCGACCAGGCCGGGTGACGTCCGCCATTTCTTCGATAGCCTCGGACCGTTCGATCACCTCGTCCTGGCCGCAAGCGGCGGCAAGGGGCTTGGGCCGTTCGCGACTCTCGATCTCGCCGACATCGGCAGTGGCGTCGACGAGAAAATCCGCCCGCAATTGTCTTGCCTGCAGGCAGCCCTGCCGACGCTGAGCAAAGCTGGATCGGTTACCTTCATTTCGGCGGTATCGGCGCAACTCGCCGCCCCCGGCATTGCTGGCATAGGCGCCATCAATGGCATGCTTCTGACAGTGGCACCGATCCTGGCGGTCGAGTTGAAGCCGTTACGCGTCAATGTCGTGGCGCCCGGCGTCATCGATACGCCCTGGTGGGATTTTCTGCCGGGCGAACAGCGGCAAGCGGTCTTTGCCGAATATGCCGGCAAGACGCCTGTCGGCCGCATCGGCCGCGCCGAGGACGTCGCCGACGCGATCGCCTTCCTTGTCTGCAACGGCTTCATGACCGGCCAGGTGCTGACCTGCGATGGCGGTCTGCGATACGCTGCTTGAACTGCTGCCCAAGACCGCCGGCGGTCGTACGAAAATGTTTAGTCGGAAATCAGGCTGGGCCAGAAAGCGAATGCCATCAGCCCGGCCGCGATCAGGTACCAGACGGCGACGTGGATCGCCTTCATGATCGGTCGCCCCACTTCCCGTGCCCGCTTCGGATTGAGTGGATCATAGATCACCTCGACCGAAGCTCCGATCGAACCGGTCACGCTATTGATCGGTAGGTTCGAGTCGAAACGCCAGCTACGCCCCTGGCGATCGGCGAATTCGATGGTCGGCGTGCTTGGGGAATCGCCGGACGTGTCAATGCCAACCACCTTGCCGATGGCATAGGCGCGTCGCCGCCTGAGCACGATATCGCCATAGCTGTGCGGGACAACCAGCGCCAGCACGAAGAGGGCACACAGGAAGCACCATATCTGCATGTCGGTGGGGGAATAGCCGATCGATTCAGCGGTCGCGCGAAACGGCGACAGCGCCTGATGAAAGGCCTGCGAAACGCTCGCCCAGAAACCGGTCCAGTTTTGCTCCATGCGCGCTCCAACGGGCGAACTGGGTCAAGGTACAGCACAATCGCGACAGAGCGATTAATGGGCACTCGACGACCGGAAGCGTCAAGTTGTCAGTTCAAAGCGGCTGCGCCATCAGCGCCAGAAACCCTCCGGAAAGCGCAATATTGGCGACAAAGCCGTTGATTCGTGCCGCTCGCTCCGGGCCCTGATGATCCCAGAAATTGTCGAACATGACCGTTGCGACGACCAGGAACAGGATAAGCCAAGCAGCAGCAAGCGCGATCCAGACGCCCGCCACAATCAGGCCGCCGGCGACGACCTGCACGACGATGCCGAGCCACAGCGCCAGCCCCGCCTGAGGCACGCCGCGCTCCGTCATCAACTGGGTCAGGAAGGCCCTGTTCAGGATATTGCGCAAGCCGGCGAACAAAGGCGCCGCCAACCAGCAGTCGCGCGGCAAGCAGAATCTCGTTTTGAAAATTTGCAAACATGTGATTGATCTCGCGCCAAAAAGGCGCGGGGCCGAGGTCCGGCCCGCGCGCTGGGTCGATCGCTCACGCAGCCTTGGCGGCCGGCGTTGGGTGAATGGCCTGGAACGGAACGCAAAGCCGGTTCCAGGTGTTGATCATGCCGATCGCGACCGACAGCTTGACCAGTTCCTCTTCGGAGAAATGCACCAGCGTGCGGGCATAAAGTTCGTCCGAGACGCCGTTGTTGGCGATCTTCGTCACCGCTTCGGTCCAGGCCAGCGCGGCGCGCTCGCGCTCGGAAAACAGCGGCGATTCCTTCCAGGCAGCGATGAGATAGAGCCGCTGCTCGGTCTCGCCGTCCTGCCGCGCCTCGCGGCTGTGCATGTCGACGCAGAAGGAGCAGCCGTTGATCTGCGAGGCGCGCAGCTTGATCAGATGCAGCAGGCTAACCTCCAGCCCGCATTCGTCGACCGCCTTGTTGAGCGCCGACACCGCCTTCATGATTTCAGGCGCCTTGGCGAAGAATTGCAGCCTCTGTTTCATAGTTCTTACCTTCCACTCTTTGCTTGGGGAACTTGGTTTGGATGAACCTTCTGCGGCCGCTGATAGCGGGCGACGAAGGCGCAGCCCGCCGCGACCGAGCGCGGATCGGCCTCGCTGACATAGTCAGCCACGATCGCCGACAGCCTGACTTCGGCCAGCGCTGCGCGATAGGCGCGCTCGGCCTTGAGCATCGCTGCATTGATGCCGCATGGCTTCACATAGGCCGAAGCATCGAGCCGCACAGGGCCGCGCTGGCGGATCTCGCCGCAACGGAAGGCAGGTTCCCTGCCCTCGACGGCGAGCACGATGTCGAGCAGCGTGATGCTCTCGGACGGCTTCGCCAGACGGTAGCCGCCGGCCGGTCCCGGCACCGATTCCAGAATACCCGCGGCCGTCAGCATGTTGAGATGCTTGAGCAGATAGCTCGGCGACAGGCCGAAAGCCTCCGCCATGGCGGCGCCCGGCATGGTCGCGGCGCCGTCTACGCCTGCGAGCATCGCGGCGCAGTGGATTGCCGCCTCGACGCCTTCCCCCAATCTCATGATGCCATGCTCCAATTCATGGATATCTTTTATCGTGGATATCCACTATCTGCAATAGGAAAACGAAAAACGGCGCCCGAAGACGCCGCTTCTCTCGTCGCGTACCTGCCCTATTCCGCCGCTACCTTGGCCATCGGATTGTTCGGATGCGTCGTCCAGTTGGCATAGACCGGCGACACCGGCTTGCCGGTGCGCTCGTCCATCGCGCCGGCGGCCAGCGGCTCCATCGTGATGCAGCCCTCGACCGGGCAGACATTGACGCAGAGGTTACAGCCGACGCATTCGGCCTCGATCACCTCGAAATGCCTGACGCCGTCGACCATGCTGGTGATCGCCTGGTGCGAGGTATCTTCGCACGCGATGTGGCAGCGGCCACATTTGATACAGGCGTCCTGGTCGATATGCGCCTTGGCGACATAGTTGAGGTTGAGATACTGCCAGTCGGTGACGTTGGTCGTGGCCCGGCCGACGAAGTCGGAGAGCGAGGCATGGCCCTTCTCGTCCATCCAGTTCTCAAGCCCGGCGATCATCTCCTGCACGATCTTGAAGCCGTAGGTCATCGCCGCCGTGCAGACCTGCACGTTGCCAGCGCCGAGCGCCATGAACTCCGCCGCATCGCGCCAGGTGGTGATGCCGCCGATGCCGGAGATCGGCAGTCCGCGGGTCTCAGCATCGCGCGCGATCTCGGCCACCATGTTCATGGCGATCGGCTTCACCGCCGGTCCGCAATAGCCGCCATGCGAGCCCTTGCCGTCGATGGTCGGCTGCGGCGCGAAACTGTCGAGGTCGACGCCGGTGATCGAATTGATGGTGTTGATCAAAGACACCGCGTCGGTGCCGCCGGCGTGTGCCGCGCGCGCCGGCTTGCGGATGTCGGTGATGTTGGGCGTCAGCTTGGTGATGACCGGCATGCGGGTGTTTGCCTTGCACCAGCGCACCACCATTTCGATATATTCCGGCACCTGGCCGACCGCCGAGCCCATGCCGCGCTCCGACATGCCGTGCGGACAGCCGAAATTGAGCTCGATGCCGTCGGCTCCGGTCTCCTCGACCACCGGCAGGATCGCCTTCCAGCTTTCCTCGACGCACGGCACCATCAGCGAGACGACGACGGCGCGATCCGGCCAGTCCTGCTTGACCTGCTTGATCTCGCGCAGATTGGTCTGCAGCTCGCGGTCGGTTATCAGCTCGATGTTGTTCAGGCCAAGCAGTCGCCGGTCGGCACCCCAGATCGCGCCATAGCGCGGGCCGTTGACGTTGACGACGGGCGGCCCCTCTTCGCCGAGCGTTTTCCAGACCACGCCGCCCCAGCCCGCCTTGAAGGCGCGGATGACATTGTAGGCCTTGTCGGTCGGCGGCGCCGAGGCCAGCCAGAACGGATTGGGCGACTTGATGCCGACGAAATTGTTGCGGATATCTGCCATGCTCATGCCCTCCCGTTAGAGGTCAGTGCCCGGTTGATCGATTCCGCCGCGTCGCGGCCCTGCGCCACGGCCGAGACGGTGAGGTCATCGCCGCCGAAGATGCAGTCGCCGCCGGCCCAGACCTTCGCCAGCGACGTACGCCCCTCGGCATCGACCTTGATGCGCCCGCCCTCCAGCTCGATCTCGGCGCCACTGCCATTCAGCGCTGCCGGGACAAAGCTCTGGCCGATCGCCTTGAACACCTGGTCGGCGGCGAGCGTAAGCCGCTCGCCAGTGCCGGCAAGCTTGTCGCCGTTCATTGCCGTGTATTCGAGCTCGATCGCCGACACCTTGCCGTTCTCGGCGATGACCCGCTTCGGCTGCAGCCAGTGGCGGATGGTGACGCCGTTGGCGGCGGCCAGATCCTGCTCGAAGCCGGATGCATTCATGTGCTCCTGGCCGCGCCGGTAGCAGATCGTCACCTCCTCGGCCCCGAGCAGCTTCGACTGCACCGCGGCGTCGATCGCCGTCATGCCGCCGCCGATGACGACGACGCGCCTTCCGACCGGCAGGCCCGAAAGATCGCCCGCCTGACGCAGCTCGGCGATGAACTCCACGGCGTTGGTGACACCATCGGCATCCTCGCCGTCGGCGCGCAGCGCGTTGACGCCGCCAAGCCCCATGCCGAGGAACACCGCGTCGTAGTTCCGGATCAGGTCGGACAGCTGGTAGTCGCGGCCGAGCGCCTTGCCGTTCTGGATGTCGATGCCGCCGATCGAGGTAACGTAGTCGACCTCGGCCTGGGCGAAATTGTCGACGCTCTTGTAGGCCGCGATGCCATATTCGTTGAGGCCGCCGGCCTTCGCTCGCGCCTCCAATATGGTCACGTCATGACCATGGCGGGCGAGCCGATGCGCGGCGGCAAGCCCGGCCGGCCCGGCGCCGACCACAGCGACCGTCTTTCCGGTCGGTTCGGGGCGCGGATAAAACTGCTTGTTCTCGGACATGGCGACGTCGGTTGCGTAGCGCTGCAGCCGGCCGATCTGCACCGGCTTGCCTTCCGCCACCTCGCGCACGCAGACTTCCTCGCACAGCGTCTCGGTCGGGCAGACGCGGGCACACATGCCGCCAAGGATGTTTTGGTCGAAAATGGTCTTCGCCGAGCCGAGCGGATTGCTGGTCGAGATCTGGCGGATGAACAGCGGAATGTCGATCGAGGTCGGGCATGCGTTCATGCACGGCGCGTCGTAGCAGAAATAGCAGCGATCGGATTCGACCAGCGCCTCGTGATGGTCGAGCGGCGGGTGCAGGTCGGAGAAATTGTCGGCATATTGCTCGGACGACAGCCGGCCGCCGGCTATGCCTTCCTTGAAATGACCAGTCGCCATTCCGGTTCCCCTTGTCTTGTTTTAGGGAAGGCTAGCACGTTTTATTTTTTTATCAATTGGTCAATTTTCGACCAAGTCGCTGAAAAGACACGATAAAAACATGATAATTGCACTCATGTTATAACGAGCGCGGAAGGCTCGAATGGCGCAGCGCTTTCAATGCCGGGGCCATGGATCGACCTGATCTCGTCCGCGACCAGTTCCTGCAGCCGCCACAGATTGCGGTCATGGATGCCGAACGCCTCGAGATGGCTGACTGTGTTGTAGAGATACTCGGCTCCGGAGCCGACATGGCCGCAGGCGCGGGCCAGCACATGCGCCACCGTCTCGAGCGGCTGCCCAAGCGAGGTGCCCCTGCCGGTCACCCCGACCCAGAAGCCCAGCGCCTTGAGCGGCCCCTGCGCGGTGCGCACCGGCACCCAGCGGACCGAGGCGATGCTTTCGTGATCATCTATCTCGCGCCGCAGCAGCCTTTCGATCTGGGCAGGCTTGTCGCCGTCCGGCAGGCGATAGATGACGCCGTCGCAGCGCCCGCCCCGTTCCAACGCCATCATCAGCCCCGGC
>NZ_RZOI01001160.1:0-1102 GCF_004022645.1 Mesorhizobium sp. M4A.F.Ca.ET.020.02.1.1
TCCAGGAATCGCGCCGCCAGCCGGTGCTGGTCGATTTCTGGGCGCCGTGGTGCGGCCCCTGCAAGCAGCTGACGCCGCAGCTCGAAAAGGCGGTCAAGGCCGCAGGCGGCACCGTCAAGCTGGTCAAGATGAACATCGACGATCATCCCTCGATCGCCGGCCAACTCGGCATCCAGTCGATCCCGGCGGTCATCGCCTTCAAGAACGGCCAGCCGGTGGACGGCTTCATGGGCGCCGTCCCCGAGAGCCAGATCGCCGAATTCATCAAGAAGGTCGGCGGCAAGAACGGCGCCGGCAACCAGGTGGGCGAGGCGCTGGCGGCGGCAGCCGAGGCGCGCGGGGCGGGCGACATCCAGACCGCCGCCGACATCTACGATGCCATTCTCGAACAGGCGCCGGAGACGATCGAGGCGATCGCCGGGCTCGGCGAAGTGCTGTTCGAGGCCGGCGACACGGAAGGCGCCGAGGCCGTTCTGGCGCGGGCGCCGGAAGACAAGAAGGACGCGCCGCAGCTTGCCGCGCTGCGCGCCAGGATCGCGCTTGCCGCGCAGGCCGCCTCGCTCGGCAATCCGGCGGAGTTCGAGCGGCGCCTTGCCGCCAATCCGGCCGACCACCAGGCGCGCTTCGACCTGGCGATGATCCAGAACGCCCGGGGCGAGCGGACGCAAGCGGCCGACAATCTGCTGGCGATCATCAAGGCCGACCGCAGCTGGAACGATGACGGCGCCAAGGCGCAGCTGCTGAAGTTCTTCGAGGCCTGGGGCATGACCGACGAGGCGACGCTGGCGGCGCGGCGCAAACTGTCGTCGCTGCTGTTTTCCTGAGGCCGTTCGCCGGCTGTTTTTTCCGGATGGGCTTGCGGCCGGGCGCAGGTGCGCCATGTTAGAGCACGACGCGCGGCCCCGGCTTCGCGCGGGGATGGAGGAGATCGCGGATTTGAGATGCTTCAGGCGATCGGAGGACTGATTGCAGGCGGGAAACGCGCACTACCGGCGTGGAGCCGATCTGCCGGCGACGATCCCGGTGTTTCCGCTTGCCGGCGCACTGCTCTTGCCGGGTGGGCGCATGCCGCTCAACATTTTCGAGCCGCGCTATCTGCAGA
>NZ_RZOI01001161.1:0-1101 GCF_004022645.1 Mesorhizobium sp. M4A.F.Ca.ET.020.02.1.1
ACATCGGACCTGGCCGGGAAGTCCCTCGACGTTGCCTTCGCTGATGGAGGCGCGCTCAAGCTTGCGTTCTCCACGGCGGAGCTTCTGTCCTGGAATGCCGGCGCCAGAGGGCATGATCGGCAGTCATATCAGGCATTCCGCGTACGCGACGGCATGTATTTCGTCGACTTCATCGACGCCGGCGATGAGATGAGATCGATCAGCCTCTGGTTGGATCTGACGCGCAATGCCGTTCTCCTGATCGAGGGTTCGGTGGCCGATCGGGCGGCCGAAGACATGAATCTTCTCACCCGCGTCGAGAAGACCGGCGCACAAAGCGTGCCTACGCTGACCTATCGTGCCGGCGGCATAGGACGACCCATCCCTGACTTTCCGCGAACCGAAAAGCTTTTTGGGAAGTTCTTTCGCTACGAGTACAGCGATACGCACGTCTATGATCATTACTATGTGAATCCGAAATACTATTTTTGGTACTGCTGGCGTGGCCCGGACGCCGGCATCGGCGAATTTGACGAAGCCGATTACTTTGAATTGGCCGATGACATCTATCTGATCTGCTGGCGGGAAAAATTCCTGCCCTGCCTTGCCGTCACCATCGAGGACCTCGGCTCGATGCGTTCGATCGGCAAGGTGTTTGGCGCCGATTCACACACATGGCGAACTGGCAACAGCACGGTCGGGGCAACGATGAGCGTCATCGCTACGATCCCGCCAGGCGCAGTCGGCTCGCCTCAGTAGCGCTCCGGCATGCGGAGCGCTGCAAGGAAGGGCTGAGCGAGCAACAAGGAGCGGCCAAGGCGCCGTGATGAAGCCTTGGCGCGAATGAATCTGGGAAAGAATCGCTGGAGATGACGCAGCACGAGACGACAACGACGCAGCCGGAACCGCCGCCGATCGTGCGGTTCGGCGGCGTTTCGAAGAATTACGGCGCGTTCCGGGCTCTATGCGACATCGATCTGGAGATTCGGCGTGGCGAATTCCTGACCCTGCTTGGGCCGTCGGGTTCCGGTAAGACAACCTCGCTGATGCTGCTGGCGGGTTTCGACAGCCCGACGGCGGGCACGATCGAAATGGACGGCGCGCGCATCGAAGGCCTGCCGG